>SLQI01000380.1 GCA_007131535.1 Balneolales bacterium
AAACCAATGCCACCAGCTCCACAACCCGATAACTAAACCAATCCCCCAACAGCAATCCTACGGCTGTCGGCTTGAAACCACCGGCAACTTCGGCAACCACAGGCCATCAAGTCAGCTGTTATGGGAAGCAATGGATACAACCGGTCAGCCCGGCTTTGAGCCTGGACAAACTTTTACAACCGCTTTCCCGGGCCGGACAGACCGGGTGGCACCACCGCCGGCTGTCGGAGGAAGGAAAACAAAACCACCAACTCCATAATCCGACAACCAAACCAATCACCCAACAGCAATCCTACGGCTGTCGGCTTAAAGCCATCGGCAACTTCGGCAACCACAAGCTATCAAGTCAGCTGTTATAGAGGCAATGGGTACAACCGGTCAGCTCGGCCTTGAGCCTGGACAAACTTTTCCTACTGCTTTCCCGGGCCGGACAGACCGGGAGGGTGATTATAAATCAAACCCGATTTTTACCTGAAATAGCACCGGATTTTCCCGGCTGCCGGCTAAGGCTATTTTTGCGGGGCCGACCATAGATCGAAAGCCCGCTTCAATTGCCCAACCTACAAACAGAGGTTGCCCTTCAGCTATATCTGTAAATGTTTCGAAGGAATTGGTGAGCCCGAGCCTTGCCGTCAGAAATCTGTTGTCCCAGGGTTCAACCCGGAGTAGGCCTTGACCTGTTATCAATGATCTACCCGGCAGTTCGTGCAACCTGAATCCAGGAGCGTCGGGATACTGCTCCACCCTAAGCTGACGATGCAGCGGCAGGTCCTCACCGAAGGAATGTCCGGCCCGCAAACGATGGCCTATCGTCCATCGATCCGCCAGTTGATAATACCCCTGCCAATTGAGCTCATGATGACTGAAAGCCAAAGTGTTTGCAATTCGCGGCAAAGAAAAATCGGAGCGATACTCAAGGCTTTGTCCAACTTGCGGGAAATGTTTCCGGTTGAATGAGTCCAGCCAAATATCCCCGAAAATACTAAAATATAGTGACCATCCCTCCGGGAAATCATATTCTCCTATGGCACTGGTTTGATAAAAATACTCTGTTCTGAACCCGGCACTCACCAATGCCAGATTTGAAAACAGTGGTCCAAGCATGACTTCGCCAAAAAAAGCATCGGTACTTACATTGGAGTCGCGGCTTCCGTCAATAAAGATATCTGTGAAATATCGGGTATAGTTCAAGCGGGTTTGAGCTCCGAAGCGTGTCTCTAAATCCCCAAATTGAGGATAATTAAAGTACCTGCCGTCAAAACTGATTTCCTCTCCCAGCTGCATAGTCAGATGAGCAGATGAAGATTCCGCCATGAGATTGCGAAAGGCTACATTGAATCTTATGGACGCCCTCCGGTAGGAATCATAGCTCACACCAAAATTAAATTCATCATGGTGGGCTTCGGTTACGCTCAGTGTCAGCAGGTTCTTATCCTCCTCATGGGTTATACGATAAGTTATGCGTTCAAAAAACGGAGTCCCGTAAAGTCGTTCAATTCCTTCTTCAATATCTTCCGGACAAAGCTCTACTCCCGTGGATAACTTCAGACCCCGCAGTACTCTTTCTTCACTAATCTGTTCAAGACCGACCACACGTATTTCATCGATAACTATCGCATCCAGTCCTTCAATTCCGGGGCGATCCGGCCGGGTACCCCTCAGATTATTTAAGGAGTCCGCAACAGCTTTCAGTTCATCATAGTACTCTCTTGCAGCCGTTTCACCGACTTCAATAATACGCTCAACCGATCCGAAATCCTGAATGGAATGCTCTCCAAGATCGGGCTGAAGTACTTTATCAGCCAACTGCTCCTGCTCGCGAATGTTACCCAGCATTCCAATAGTGATCGTTTGGTTTAAGATCGACACCAGATCACGCAGGCG
Source organism: Balneolales bacterium (assembly GCA_007131535.1). GTDB lineage: Bacteria > Bacteroidota > Rhodothermia > Balneolales > Natronogracilivirgulaceae > SLJN01. The sequence continues at coordinate 1,885 of SLQI01000380.1, forward strand.
GTCAGTGGTTTGTAAATCCGTGCTCACATTTATGCCAATGGTGTAATCAGCTCCGAGTTCTTTTACATCCTGAACCGGCAAGTTGCGAACTAACCCGCCATCAACCAAGTACTTACCGTCAATCCAAATCGGCCGGAATACACTGGGAATTGCAATACTTGCACGCATAGCCTCCGGTAAATATCCGCTGTTAAGCACTACAGCTTCACCGGTTTCGATATCGGTAGCAATAGCAGCAAATGGGATCGGAAATTCGGTAAAGTCCTCAATCCGGTGAACATGCCAGCTCAAACGAGACAGCAGGATCGTCACTTTGTGCCCCTCCAGCATTCCAGTGGGTAAACGCACCCCTTCTTCGTCAATTGGCAGGGTAGCTGCAAACTGCCCGTCCCACATTTTACTTTCCAGGGGCAGGTTTCGCCGTGAGATTTCATCCGCAAATAACCGAGACCAGTTAGTCCGAAGCGCGATATCGGTAAGCTCTTCAGAATCGTAGCCAATCGCATACAAACCACCTACAACACTTCCCATACTGGTTCCGGTAATGTAGTCTATCGGCATGTCAACTTCTTCAAGCACTCGCAACACACCGATATGGGCAAAACCCTTAGCGCCGCCTCCGCTTAATACCAGGCCAACCGTGGGTTCCGGTGGATTTGTTTTTCGGCTAAAGGAGGAATCGGCCAGTAAAAGAGTAACCAGAGCGGCTATTAACAAACTATAGACAAAATTGCCGAAAAAGCGAGACATGTAAACCAGGTTATTTAGTATCAATTAAACGTATTACTAAAATACGAAAAGCGCAGTTCAATACAGTTATGGGGCACCCTTATTTTTAAAAACTACCAAACATTTAAGTTCCAAATACGATCAGCACACAAAACCAAGAGCTAAACCGTTTCAAGGCGTGAATATATATCCTAAACCACCTGACAAATATGTTAATTCGTCTGTTTTGTTTTTCTTTACTCCTCTCCGGCCTCGCGGCCTGCGGGCCGGCCGATAATCCACT
>SLQI01000004.1 GCA_007131535.1 Balneolales bacterium
CAAGCAGTGTGAGGAATTTTGCACCACCTTTGATCTTTCCGGCGTTGACATCCTGCTCAACAATGCGGGGTTATCGCTTGGCCTCGAGGGGGTCCACGAAGCTGATATGGACGACTGGGAAGTGATGATCGACACCAATATCAAAGGGCTGCTGTATCTGACCCGTCACATTACTCCGTTGATGAAAGAGCGGAACTCGGGTCATGTGATCAATATCGGATCAACCGCCGGACACGAAGCGTATGCCGGCGGTTCGGTCTATGCGGCAACCAAATATGCCGTGAGGGCGATCACCCATGCAGCAAAGAAAGATTTGCACGGCACCGGCGTGCGGGTAAGCCTGGTTTCTCCCGGCCTGACCGAAACTGAATTCAGTAAGGTTCGTTTTAAGGGAGATGAAGAGCGCGCCTCCAAAGTTTATGACAACATCAAAGCCCTCACTCCGGATGATGTCGCCGAAATCATCTGGTTTACGGCCTCCCGCCCGGAGCATGTGAATATCATCGATTCGATTATTTTTCCAACGGTGCAATCGTCTGCTACGATGGTGTACAGGGGGGACTAAACTCACCCCTAACCCTCTCTAAATCATTTAGAGAGAGGGACTTGCAAATCTGCGGGGTGATTAAAAGTGTTTGTTTAATGAAGCCAATGTTTCGGAATAAATTACCTGGCAACAGTTTACGACCTTTGGTGCAAAAACCTGACAGGTCTTCTTTACAATTGACATACAAATAGTATTTACCTTGTGTATATATTATCTCAAATGAATTTGATCGGCAATTAACTTAATCCTGAGTCACCCCTCTCTTAATGCCTAAGAGAGGGGCCGGGGGTGAGTTTAGTGCCACCAATTATCCAATTACCATAATTACCTTAATTACCTCAATTACCAACCTAAACATCCATGCCAACAAACCACATCCGCCTCGAAATAAGGATGCCCGATCAACTGCAGGAAATTTTCATGTCCGCCTTTGACGGGCTGCAGTTTTCCGGCTTTGAACAATTCGATGACAGGTTGATCGCATATGTGGATCAAAAGGAAATGAACGATAACGGCCGGGAAGAGCTTGAGCAGTGGCTTGCGGCTCAGCGGGAGGAGTGCTATATCGAATCGGAGCAGGTAGTAGAGGAGCGGAACTGGAATGAGGAGTGGGAGCAGTCCATCCGGCCGATCCGCGCCGGACGGTTTGTGATTACCCCGACCTGGGCCGATCCGGAAGCCGGACCGGAGGAGATCATCCTGGAAATTGATCCCAAAATGGCTTTCGGTACCGGCTATCACGAAACCACGCGGCTGATTCTGCGGCTCCTGCCGGATGTTGTCCAAAAAGATGACAAGGTGCTGGATGCGGGAACGGGCTCCGGTGTACTGGCGATTGCTGCCTTGAAACTGGGCGCATCACATGCCCTCGGTTTTGATATCGATGAATGGAGCTATCGAAATGCAACCGAAAACGCCCTACTTAACCACGTATCCGACCGGTTTGTGATCAAAGAGGGTGGAGCTGAGCATATTGATTCAACCGTGCAATACGATACGGTGCTGGCTAACATCAACCGAAATATTCTGATGGAGATGGCGGAGAAGTTAGCCGGTGTTACCCGTCCGGGCAGGGATCTGATTTTGAGCGGCCTGATGCTTCCGGATGAAGAGCTGATGCTGAAACATGCGGCACTGAAAGATTTTGAGCATGTCAACTCCATCTACGAAAATGAATGGGTGGCGATTTGGCTGAAGAAAAAAGCGTGAACTATCGCGCGGCCATAGACATCGGCACCAATACGGTGCTGTTATTGGTAGCTGATAAAACCCGTGATCACATTACGCCGATCTATGAAGCTCAGCTTCTGCCGCGTCTGGGAAAAGGAGTGGATACCAATCGGAATATCTCGACTAAAGCGGCCGGGCGTGTAGGCGGTGCGGTACAGTCGCATCTGGAAGATATTCAGCAGCGTTTTGGTGAAATACCGGTCCGGATAACGGCAACCAGCGCCGTGAGGGATGCCCGGAACCGGGATGAAGTCCTCCGGCAGCTCTATGATTCCACCGGTTATCCCGTGCAACTCCTTAGCGGAGCGGAGGAAGCGGAGCTGACATTCCGCGGGGCGCTTTCAATGGTGAATCAACATTCGGAAAATCCGGTGGTGGTTGATATCGGAGGAGGATCCACCGAGGTGATCTCAGGGCAGGGCAGCCGGATCCGTGCCGCTCACTCCTGGGATATCGGTTGTGTACGGTTTACCGAGCGCTATCTGCCGGAAATGCCGGCTTCAAAAACCCAAATAGAAGCCTGCCGGCAAGGGGTTCTGGACGGACTCGGGCAAGGTGGTCCGGATTTTTCAGGCTTCAGTACGGAGCTCATAGGCGTCGCCGGCACCGTAACATCGCTTGCCGCACTACATCAAAAACTGCCCGGCTACGATGCCTCACGGATCAACGGATACCGGCTTACTCTTGAAGAAATTGAGAAGTTTATGAAGTGGGCGACGAGCCTCACCAGGCAGGAACTTGAGCAGCTAAATCCGGAAGTTATGAATGGCCGGTCCGATATTATGTCTGCCGGACTGGTGATACTCACCGAAATGATGAACTTCTGGGGCTTCCAAACCCTGCAAGTCTCCACCGGCGGTTTACGCCACGGAGTGATCCTGGATGAAGATTAAGTTTTAACCGCGGGCTGTCCGGCGAAGCCGGGCTGTCCGCATGGCAGCAAAGGAGGGGAACCGCTGAGCACGCAGAGGTTATCGCGGAGTTGCGCAGAGGGGGGGAGGTGAGCAGTGGCAGTGTGTCAGTTGGGCAACCTGTGAACAAAACTGGTGGTGTTTGAAGTAGTTCAAAGTTCCAGGTTCAAGGTTCAATGCGGCCTTTATAAAATTTTCAAA
>SLQI01000470.1 GCA_007131535.1 Balneolales bacterium
AGCGGCAAAAACATCCGGCCGGTTGGGTTGTTGAAACAGATGATCGGTTAACATAGGTATTTGATTTCAAAGCGCATGTTAAAGTGGCGACAGATTTGTCTTCCGAAATCAGTGGGCCTCCAGCCAGTTTTGAGCAATGCCGATTTCTACTTTTAACGGTACATCCAGTGGCATAGCCGCTTCCATTTCCCGGGTGATCAACTCTGCGCTTACGTCCAACTCATCTTCGGGCGCTTCGAAAATTAATTCATCATGAACCTGAAGCAACATCCGCGCCTTCAGTTTCTTCTCCACTAAGGCATTGTAGATGTTGATCATCGCTTTTTTGATCAGGTCCGCAGCTGTTCCTTGTATAGGGGTATTAATGGCCGTGCGTTCAGCAAAATTGCGCACATTCCTGTTTTTGGAATTGATGTCTGGTATACTGCGTCGGCGGCCTGCCAGGGTTTGGACATAGCCATGCTCTCGCGCGAAAGCGACGGTTTCATCAATATATTCTTTGATCTTTGGAAATCTTTCGAAATAGGCGTCTATGATTGCCCGACCTTCACTTCGCTCCACCCCAAGCCGCTGGGCCAAGCCAAACGCACTGACGCCGTAGGGTATTCCGAAGTTAACTTCCTTGGCTTTACGCCGGTACTCGCGATCCACATCCTCAATCGAGTCCAGACCAAAAATTTCACGTGCGGTCCGGGCGTGGATATCCTCATTATTTTTAAACGCCTGTTTCATAGCTTCATCCCCGGAGATATGCGCGATCACCCGCAACTCGATCTGAGAATAATCCGCGGCGATCAACTTATTTCCTGCTTCGGCTACAAAGGCTTTGCGCACTTCCCGGCCTCGTTCAGTGCGCACAGGAATGTTTTGCAGGTTCGGCGACGAGGATGAAAGCCGTCCGGTCGCCGCGATATGTTGATTAAAGCTGGTATGCACCCGCCCCGTTTCCGGGTGGATCAACTTAGGCAAAGCGTCAATATAGGTGGAAAGCAGTTTGCTGAGCGTCCGGTATTGCAGCAGTAGACTCGCTATTTCATAATCATTGGCCAGTTTCTGCAGTACATCTTCTGAAGTTGATGGCTTTCCGGTTGATGTTTTCCTTCCGGCAGGCAGCTTCAGTTTTTTAAACAGAACCTCACCTAACTGCTGTGTCGAGTTAATATTAAACTGCTCTCCGGCCAGCTCATAAATTTTATCCTGTATACCGGTCAGCTCCGCTTTCATTTCTTCGGATAACGCAGAAAGCATATCGGTATCCAGTTTCACCCCGCTCCACTCCATTTCTGCCAATACACGGGATAGCGGATTTTCAATATCTGATGCCAGCTCCTTCAGACCGAGTCTCTCCAGTTCCGATTCAAAAATTTCATATAAGCGGAATGTGATATCGGCATCTTCACAGGCATACGGACTGACCTCCTCAACCGGCATATCTGCCATGTTTTTCTGCTTTTTTCCCTTCTTTCCGATAAGCGCTTCGATCGGCACCGGATCGTAACCAAGGTACTTTCTCGCCAACACATCCATCCCTAATTTCTGATTCGAATCAATCAAATAGGCGGCCAGCAAGGTATCAAACAACTCCCCTTCGACTACGATACCATGCCGCTTGAGTACCAGGTAGTCGTATTTGTAATTTTGGGCGACTTTCAGAATATCCGGGTTTTCCAGAATCGGCCGAAACGCTTCGGTTACCGAAGTCGTGTTCAGCCCGTCCACATTACACGGTACATACCACGCTTTTTCAGCCTGATCTGTAATCGCAATCCCGATCAGCTCTGCCTGCATGGGATCAGTGGACGTCGTCTCGGTATCGAAACACAAAACTTTACTTTTGCTAAGCTGCCCGGTTAATTCCGTCAGTTTTTCGGGGGTATCTACCAGTTGATAGTTTACTTTTTCCGTATCAAGCTGCGTAAAAGGGGAAGCTGTTTCTGCTGAAGAAGTACCATCATCAAATAACGACCCCTGGGCGGCATCCCTTTTTTTCTGGATGACCTCGGCTTCCTCCTCACCTAAATAACGGGAGGTCAGATTTTTAAACTCCATTCTTTTAAAGAACTCACCGAGCTTTTTATCGTCGTGACCGTTGTGGATAAGCTCCTTCCAATTCGGGGTTTCCGGCACATTGGTATCGATTATGATCATCTTTCGGGAAAGCCGTGCCTGCTCAGCGTACTCGGTAAATCCTTCTCTCGCTTTTTTCGATTTCAGCTCCGATGCATTTTGGATTACCTCTTCCAGTGAACCGTATTCCTTTATTAATTTGGGTGCCCCTTTGGCGCCAACTCCCGGTACACCCGGAATATTATCAGAAGTATCACCGATAATGGCCAGCACATCGATCACTTTCTCCGGTGGAACCCCGAAATAGTCGATTACCCCCTGCCGATCAATAACTTCAAATCCATCCCCTTTAAACCGCGGCTTGTACATTCTGATATTCTCCCCTATCAGCTGCATAAAATCTTTATCGGGAGTTACCAGAAACACTTCAATATCTTCGGCTTTAGCCTGCACTGCCAGCGTTCCGATGATATCATCAGCCTCATAACCGTCCTGCTCCAGGCTCGGAATCCCCCAATAGCCAAGCATCTCCTTCATAAGCGGGATGGTTTGCTGCAACTCCTCAGGCTGCGGCGGACGATTGGCCTTGTACTGTTCGTCCATCTCGTGTCGGAAAGTGGGCTCGGCAGTATCCCAGATTACCGCGATATGCGTAGGCTTTTCGGTGTCCATCAGGCGGACAATCGTATTGGCAAAACCGAAAACCGGTCCGGTCGGGATGCCCTCACTGTTCTTCAGGTTACTCTTGATAAATGCGAAGTATGCCCTGTAGGCCAGAGCGGTGCCGTCCAGTAAAAAAAGTCGATTATTGCTGCTCA
>SLQI01000153.1 GCA_007131535.1 Balneolales bacterium
ATACTATATGTTGTTATTCAATGGTATAGGCATAAGATAATAATATTACTAATAGTAATACACCATTGACAACATAAAGTTGTAAAATTCTATTTTAAATGAGTTGTGCAACAGACACGGCTGGCGGATAAGGTCGGGGGTACGAGGCTCACCCACCACCCAACATCCCGAGGCAAAACCGATGAACCTGCTATAAGTGGCTGCCGAGGGATGCACGGGAAAGCGCCGACCAACACAACCTCCGCGAGGACGCGTGGTGATAGTGGGCCGGTGCGGGGACGCACACGGCCGGCGTTTAGGTTTTTATGCAGGTTTATGTCACCTTCTCAACAGTGCAACCGAAGGTGGGATTAGGATCTCGGAATGACGTTGTTGGGCTCGATGGCTGCCATTAACCATTAGCCAGTCACAGCCCACATTGCTGATAAGTAGAAACTTTTAGATGCCCCCAGCACTTGAACTTTGAACTCCTTGAACCGCTTCAACCTTGAACTCCTAAAAAATCCGCGTAAATCCGCGGTTTATTCCCATTCCCTAAAATCGTATCGACAACGTCCCCGTTGCAAACTCTCTCATGCGGAGCTCCTCATTGGAATCAATAACCAGGCGAGTATCCAGGCTTATATCAACATAATTGAAATCGAGACCGGCACCGATTTGGAAGGAGGGGTTAAAATCAGGGTCAAACACGATTGCTGAACGAATCGGAATCACCCGAAACAGCCTGGATTCCGTTGCGATTCTGGTGTGCCATCCTCTGTTGAAGAAGTTATAGTCATGCAGCTGATAGCTGGCATCTGCACCGATCATGAATCGATTATAATGAAATGAAGCAGCCAGGTTGACGGTAGTGGGAAGTTGAACCCAAAGAGCTTCATCCCGGTGATCAAGGCTCTGATATACCGAATGGTCTTCATCATGCGCTTCCAAGTAGCGGTGAAACTCACCGGGTTTTCCGGTAAAAGCATAAGGGGAGACGTTTGGAGCAGAAGAAATCATAGTCGAATCGGAGGCTTCCGACTGAATAAATTCATCACCGTAGTGAATAGCTCCGATATCATTGACGGAAGCACTAAAACGGACATTATTCATCAGCGGCTCATTACTGCCGGGTGCGAGTGCGGCATCATTGCCCAAAGCTATAACCCAGGTAACACCTATATCCAGTCCCCCGCCATAGCCAGCCGGGTCAAAGAGTGACTGGTCGGAAAAATGCGTATCGTAAGCATCTGCAGCATTCATACCGGATTCCGACATCCGGGTGACAGCATCCACCATAGCTCCGGTTGATGTCGCATTCATATAGCGGTTTTGTTGAACTTCTCCGTCATCCATCTGGGTGTACTGACTGTGATATTCCCCGTCAAAATACATCCCGCCTATGATGAATTTGGGATTGAACCCGAGTATGACCGTATTTAAGCCGCTTCGCCATCCGGTTACCATTTCAAGAGGACGGGCAAAACCAAGTCCGATTTCGTGATACGTTAGCATTCGCTGACTTAACCGGCGATCCGTTATTGCTGAAGGTTCTTCTTCGTACCAGTCTCCCGATTGGTATGAACTGTTAAGTCCCCGGCTGCGTATCGATAACCCCCACCCAAATGAGTCTCTCCGCTGAGAAAATCCGGCAACCAGCACATCATGATGAACATAGTTATAACCGCCGGTCAACGATGCATCAAACTGATGCGCAGGTGTCAGGGGTTCATCGGGATTTATGATCATCCAGTCCTTTGGAAAGTGGCCTGCCCGATCACCAAATTCTTCAATGAGATAGCCGTGATGTGTCCCGGCACGCATTCCCCCCAACTTGAACTCCGAGCGCTGTGAATAAATCGGCAATGAAATATTAGCAGGATTCAAACTCAATGCACCAGGCCCACTGACTACAGAGGCACTAACGGAGGAGATCTCCGAGGTTTCGTTCGGGCTTTCCTCTTGCGAGAAAACTAAGGCCGGCGCTAAGCAAAATCCGATACCACATAAAATGCTTACGAAATACCTGGTCAAAATGAGTTGTAGGATTTAAAAGGAATTAAATTGCAGATCAAAGGGGTTTAACAGAGATAACTTGTTGATAGAACGCCCCCTGCGGCACGATTGTTGCAAATTTAAGGTTAATCCATCCGGAATGTAAAGTGATGTATCATAAGTTTCTTAATGTCAGAGCTTTGACTCATCGGATGACAGTTAAGAAATACAGATTTCAATCCGTGTAACCGAGTATTTTGAATGTTAACGCAAAGCAGTTAATTGAGGTAACGAAAATTCAAGTATCATGATTTCATCCTAACGAAAAACAATTATATTCATGATCGCGATCGATAAACCGAGTAAGAGGGCTTTGAAATATTCAAATAATTTGGGCACGATCATAAATCTATCAAGCGCCGGAATGCAAAGCCACTTGATCACTTAGTAAACAGTTGAGGTTACCATGTTGGGTAGAGAAAGCATACCACTTTTTAAATTCCGGGGCATTCCCGTAGGACTTGATTACAGCTGGTTTATCATATTCGTGTTGGTCGTCTTCAGCCTGGGAGGCTATTTCTTTCCCCAAAATTACCCTGATGTCCCCACAACACTGACCTGGATTTACAGTCTGGTTGCCGCATTTCTTTTCTTTAGCTCCATCTTGCTGCACGAGATGGCGCACGCCGTGGTTGCTCAGAAACGCGGGGTTGGCATAAAACGAATTGTGTTATTCATTTTTGGGGGTGTTGCGCAGATGAACAAAGAGCCCGACAACGCACGGTCAGAATTTGAGATCGCCGCTGCGGGTCCGCTCATGAGTGCCGTTATCGGGGGTGTATTGCTGGGAGCCGGACATTTTATTGAACCTCTTGTTGATGAAGGGCTTCACGGCATCATCTGGTATATCG
>SLQI01000097.1 GCA_007131535.1 Balneolales bacterium
AATATTAGCCTATAACCCTGGATCCCGGATAGCAAGCCGTCGTACCTCCGGCTTCCTTCCGGGATGACGGTTAAATTTTTTAAGTTGCCAATTTCAAAAGTTTACTTTTTAGACAGCCTCAAATGGATGAGTGCTGTGTGGGAGACTTAGGGTAATCAAACCAAAATCAGAGAGGTGAGGAGATAGAATTCCGTTTTGGCAGTTTTGTCGTACTTCTGACGATCGAAGCTTATTTAGCATCAGGGTAATTGAATCTGTACAGGTATTTGAAGTGAACTTACTTTTGCAGCTCTTTTGTTCTACCCAACGTTAGAATCGAACTCAGGTTTCGTGCGCCTTGATCCTGGCGTTTTCTTACGACACTACTACATTTCTTACAGCCACTGGTTAACCGGCGGATTTTTCTGTAAGCGGCTTGTGTTTATCGCTTTTAGTATCACCATCAAAGCCAAAAAAGGATGTTGATTGGCGGGCTTTTCTGAGGTCCGGCTTGAGCAGGTAAATCAAAGAGGGTAAGAAGAATAAATCGGCAACAATGGCTACAAATATCGTAAGGCAGGTGAGCAGCCCCAGCAGCATGGTTGAATGAAAGTCGCTGGTACCCAATACACCGAAGCCCACCAGCAAAATGGCACTGGTAAGAATGATGGCCCGACCGGTTCTCTCCGTGGTGACTTTCAGAGCGTCTTCCAGGGATAAGCCACGCAAGGTTTCGATGCGGAAACGGGACAGGAAGTGAATGCTGTCATCAACGGCAATTCCGAATGCAATGGTAAAAATCACCGCTGTTGATGGCTTGATGTCTATGCCGAAATAGCCCATAACGCCGGCGGTAATAATCAGCGGAATTAAATTCGGGGCCAAAGAGATGAACACCAGTTTTATGTTTTTGAACATCATGGCCATTATCAGCGAGATGAACAAAAAGGCAAGCATAATACTTATAGCGAGGGATTGAACGATATTGCCGGTGAGGTCCGCAACAAGAATGGTCGTACCCGTATGAAGGATATGCTCGTCCTCAAAATTGTCAGCAAGGTAGGATTCAATTTCCTTCCGCATCTGATTGATTCTGTAAGATCCGACATCATGCATTAAAGCGGACACCCGGACTTTTTCATAATTGAAATCCGTGACACTTTCAATTCCGTCGCTGCCTGTAAGTTCAAACAGTAAAAGATACTGGGCAATCATGGCTCTGCTATCCGGCAATGGGTCTGTAGCGGCGGCATCCGGGCTCATCTGCAGGTGAATACGCTGTAGCAGAGTGGTCAGAGAAGTTGTTCGTTTAATTTCGTCATACTCTTTCAAGAAGGATTCAAATGCAGCTATACGTTTAAGTAGGTCGGGATCATAAACGCCGTTTTCCAGGCCCGTATCGATCACAAATTCCATGGGAAATTGTGGGCTGAGATGCTCACCGATGAAATCACTTTGTTCAATTAGCGGGGAATCTGTTCCGACGTCATCAAATACCAGATTGTTTACCCGAATTTGAGTAATCCCGGCACCAACCAGTATAACTACAAGAAGGGATATGGTCACAATACGCGCGGGGTAGCGACGAGCCAGGGTATGGCTGGTACGAAGAATGCGCCCAAGGTGATCGGGTGATGACATATCCTGTTGCACGATGGGCCGCTTAATACGGACCAACTGCATAAAGGAAGGCAGTAATAATATGGTGACGATAAATGCTATGATCACCCCGGCCGCAGTGTAGGCTCCGAAACTGCGCATGGGGATCACATTGCTGGTCATCAGCGTGCCGAATCCTATCGCTGTGGTTACGGAGGTCAGCAGGGTAGCGGTGCCGAGTATCATCAAAGCTTCCCGCAAGGCGGATTTGTTATTCATCCCTTGCCGGCGGGCGTCGTTGTACTTGGTCAGCATGTGGACTGAATCGGCTACCCCCACACACAAGAGGATGGGGGCGATTGTGCTGCTCAGGATTTCAAAATAACCTCCGGTAAGCGACAGGACGGAGAGCGTAAAAAAGATGGTTATCCAGACGATGCTGATCGGAATAAGTACGCCATATACATTGCGAAACAGATACCAAAGCAGCAGCAGAATAAAAAAGGAGGCCACAGTGATGTATACAATGATCTCCCGATTGAGCATGTGAACATATTGATTCCGGAAATAAGGAATGCCTGAGCGCTTAAAATCATACCGGTCGAAAGAGGCCAACACCTCGTCCATCTCCGAAATGATTTTTTCCCGGATCTCGAAGTGATTTTTCTCTTCCTCGATGGTCAGATAAATTGCTGTGGTTTGAGCATCGTCTCCGAGCAGGATACCGGATACAAACGGGTCATTGAGCATTTCATCCCGTATTTGCTCAAAATGCACTTCTTTCAAGGGCGCTGAATCCTCAAAGTAGGACTCGGTTTTCAGGGTGCCGCCTTCAGATTTTATACGCTCACTGTTCCAGAGGCTGTTCACACGTTTGATATGCGGAATATCCGAGAAAGCCCGGGTTATCTTCCGGATATCATTCAGCACCGGGGGGCTAAAAAGCTCATCATCCTGAAAAGCGACGATGAGGATGTTATCATCTCTGCCGAATTCTTCGGTTAATTGCTGATAGTCGGCAATAGTCTGGTCTCCCACAGGGAAAAAGCGCTCCAGGTTAAAGTCGGCCTCCACCTGCAGAGCCGGCCATATTGATAGCGTGGTCAGGATCAGAAAGGCGATAATCAGCGTTTTCGGAAACGCAAGTATGGTATCAGCAATCTGGCGGATCATGGACAACTAAACAAGGTAGGTCAGATGAAACCATAAATGCATGAGAATTGATTTCCATTTCAAAATACATATCCCACATGTCGGTTCAGATTGAGAAACAGGTAAAGTGTTAGAGGAGTTTGATTCTAT
>SLQI01000126.1 GCA_007131535.1 Balneolales bacterium
CGTGACCCGGAGATGAACCTCGCCTTGCAAGGAGACCTGGAACTGGTAAAACCCCATTTCGGAGAGCTGGAAGTCTTCGGGGACCTGAATATTCCATCCGGCAGTGTCACCACTATCCTCAATAAACGATTTGATTTGGATCAGGGCGTCATTTCTTTCAGCGGAGCACCCGACAACCCCGCATTGGATATTCAGGCGCTGTATCGCCCCCGGCAGCAAAACGAAGAAATCCGCATCTGGTATATCATCTCAGGTACCGTTCAGGAACCCGAGTTCACCTACGACAGCGAACCTGAAATGGAGTTTCAGGATATCATCAGCTACACCCTGTTCGGGCGGCCGTTTGAAGGTCTGGCCGGCTGGGAGCGCACCGTCTCGGGTCGGGGTGAGGCCACTATAGCCTCCGATCTTGCCCTCGATATCCTGCTCGACCGTGTAGAGGCGCTCGCGGCCGAACGCCTTGGAATTGACGTAATTGAAATTGACAACTCCCGTCGAAGCACCGGAGGGGGAACAAGCATTAAAGCCGGCAAATTTGTCTCCGATCGATTATTTGTAGCCTACCTGCAGGAACTCGGCGGCACCCGGGCCAATCGCCAGGTGATATTTGAATATCTGATCCGCTCCAATATAGAGCTGATTTTAACCGCAAGCGACGACTATCGCAGCGGGGTGGATGTGTTGTGGAGGTATGATTATTGAGTTTCATATCATTCCGGCCAGGTTTACCCCGGGGTGTATTCCAAACTATTTATTATGATCCGATTTTTTAGCTTTTCCATTTCTTCTTCACTTTTCCCGGACATTTCGGATAGAGATAATACCCTTGCCAATGTTATCAAATTATTAAATCTGTTTTGAGCGCCTCCTGTAACACAGTTCTTAAATACGCTTTTAAAATCATGCTATGCAATATATTATAGGTATATCTAACTCTGATTTCCGGCAACATTCCAATTTAACCCCATTTTAATCAAGCAGGTTTTTTTCTTAATATTGCCTTGCTCTTGGGTTCATTTAAGGCATGAAACAACTTATTAAGTGCTTCTGAGAAATCGTCAATATGAAATTTCAGTTCGTCCCCGAAATGCACTGGTACGCGCTGTACACTCCGCTTTTAAGGGTTCACACGCATTGTTCTTGACGTAATCTCTGAACACAATGAGTTTTCTTTATAAACACCACTAACTTCTTCATGAACTATACGCTTGTCGACTTTCTCACCCTGATTGGCTCCCTTGCTCTTTTTATTTACGGGATGAAACTATTTAGTGACGGGCTTCAGAAAATTGCAGGGGATAAGCTCAGAGCCATACTTAAGGGGATGACGACCAACAGGCTGGCCGGGGTGGGCACCGGATTTATGTCTACGGTGGTAACCCAGTCTTCCACAACTACCACGGTAATGGTAGTAAGCTTTGTCAATGCCGGGTTGCTTACCTTCATTGAGTCGACAGGGGTCATTATGGGAGCAAATATCGGTACCACGGTTACGGCCTGGATGGTGGCGGTTTTCGGATTTCAGTTCAACATATCTACGATTGCCATAATCCTGATCGGCTTCGCTGTCCCCTTCCTGTTTCTGGATAACCCGCGATTAAACCACTACGGGGAAGCGGCAATTGGATTCAGTATTCTGTTTATCGGCCTTGAGTTCATTAAAAATTCGGTACCCAGTATCGACGAGAACCCGGAGATGCTGGCTTTCCTCAACCAGTTCACCGACTTTGGATTCGGAACCATTCTCATATTTGTTCTTGTCGGAACCCTGCTCACCTTGATCACGCAATCCTCAAGTGCGGCCACAACCATTACGCTGGTTATGGTTTTTGAAGGTTGGATTGATTTCCCCATCGCAGCCGCTATGATTCTGGGGGAAAATATCGGTACCACCATAACAGCCAATGTTGCCGCCATAGTCGGTAATGTGTACGCCAAACGCGCGGCGCGGTTCCACTTGATGTTTAACCTGATCGGAGTGGCATGGATGCTTGCCGTAATCACCCCGTTTCTGCATGGAATAGACGGATTGATGCACTTTTTTGCCCCGGAAGCGCCTTCGGTATTTGATGAGGGAGACCTTGCCCGGTCCCAGGCCACCCTGGCCATATCATTATTTCATACCTCCTTTAATGTGCTCAATGTAGTGCTGCTGTTTGCTTTCGTTCCCATGCTCATTAAGCTGGTGGAGTGGGTTCAGCCGATCACCAAAGCATCGGATGAGGAGTTCCGGCTGCAATATATCCGGTCCGGTCTGCTGTCTTCCCCTGAACTCTCTATTGAACAGGCGCGAAAAGAAATCGAGCAGTTTGCCAAGCTGATTGAAAAGATGCATTACAGCTTCAATGGCTTGTTTTTCAAAAAGCAGAAAAAACAGCAGAAATTTCTAAGGAAAATCCGGAAACGTGAAGAAATTTCCGACGAAATAGAATTGGAAGTGGGTAATTACCTTACCCGCATCTCCGAAAACAGCAACCTCTCCCAGAATGCCCAGAGGCGGGTGCGTACCATGCACACCATGATTAATGAGCTGGAGCGCATCACTGATATCTACTATCAGATGTCGAAATCCTTTGAGCAGATGCAGAGCCGGGAAATCTATCTATCTGAAGAAGCGATCGCCGAATTAAAACAGCTGCTCGATACCGTGCTTGAGGCCATCCAAAATATGAGAGTCGTGCTTGAAGAAGGCCATCATAAACTGGATCTCGAATACACCATAGATATTGAAGAACGCATCGACAAACTGCGTGATGAGTTTAAAACCAAACACTTTGAACGCCTGGAAAGCGGAGATTATTCGGTGAAAGCCGGGGTTTACTTCCTTGATTTCATCAACCTGTTCTTATTGAGCCCCGGGTAATTTATGATTCATCAGC
>SLQI01000312.1 GCA_007131535.1 Balneolales bacterium
AATGAAATCATCGGGTGATGAAATTCCTGAGCTCAGTACCGATATGATCAGGTACAGCTCAATCCTTCCCGGACCGCAGCACGTAGGTTATACCACAATGGGGACTTCCGCGAACTCCAGTTCCGGTTTTTTAGACCGCATCGCGGAAAGTCCGGGATATCTGTTTTTATCTTCGGCATTGCTTCCCGGCCTGGGGCAGGCTGCTAATCAACAGTGGTGGAAAACAGCCGCTTTTGCCGCAATTGAGGCGACGGCTGTGGGGGTTTTCATCTGGAAAGAAAGCGAAGGGCGCAGCGGGGAGCGGCTCTATCAGGAGTTTGCGCACGAAAACTGGAGTGTAATCCAGTATGCCGAATGGCTGGTGGGGTATAATGAGCGATTTACGGATGATTCCTTCAGCATCGAAGATCTTGCCAATGACGGGGCTAAAGAAAAAATAGCGAAGGGGCCTTTTTTTGATCACGATTATTTCGATCACAAGGATGAATGGGATATTGTAGACCGGGGTGCTCTAAATGATCTGGAACGCAGTACCCGGTACTTTCAGGAGGACAATCAAAACCCGTTCTCCCATCATCTTGAGCCCTATGGTTCCCAGCAATATTACGAGTTGATCAGCAAATATTTCCAATACGGGGGCGGATGGAGAGATTGGGATCAGGGGTTAAATCTTGAGTTGGAGCAGGCGTTTATGTCACCGATGTGGAGGGAGCATGCCGATATCGGCCATCAGTTTAACTATGACCTTCGTGTTGCCCGTAATATGATCAACCTACTTGTGATCAACCATTTTGTAGCCGCTATAGATGCGCTTTTTGTAGGTCAGTTACGTAACACAAATGTGGAATCGTCGTTTTCTGTAGATGAAGGCCCGAAAGTAACGTTAGACTTCCGTTTTTAAACTACCACCAGCTTTTTAACTTTACGGTATGTTAGCAATCCTTACAGATCCCAAAATATACATTTTCATTCTGTCCCTGCTGATTGTCGGGGTGGCAGGCATTTTCGCTGTTGATCGCATCATTATGCCGGCATACACGAATTACAGTGAAAGCCTTACGGTGCCTGATGTCACCCACATGAGCATTGAAGAGGCCGAAGAACGCCTCCGGGAACACGGGCTTCGTTTTGAAGTTGATACAGAGCGAACACACGAGGCATTTCCGGCGGATTATGTGGTTGATCAAAACCCCTCCGCCGAACACCGGGTAAAGCCCAATCGGAAGATTTACCTCACCATAAACACATCGGAAGATGTAACCGTAGAGGTGCCCGATCTTTCCAATTTATCACAGCGTAATGCTGAAATTCAGCTTCGTAATAAGGGGCTTCGGCTTGGGAACATCAATTACGAATCCGAGCGATTTCAAAATACGGTTCTCGAACAGTCCATCGCTGCGGGAAGAAGCGTCAGCCGGGGTACGACCATTGACCTGGTAGTCAGTGACGGGCTCGGTGGCCGCATGGTTTCCATGCCGGATATCGAAGGGCTTAGTGTTAGCGAAGCGCAGGCCGAGCTACAGAAAGTTGAACTGAGAGTCGGTGAAATTCAGTATCGGGAACGGGCTGACCTGGAGCCCAACATTGTACTTTCCTACTCTCCGACCGATGAGGAAAGTATCCGGGAAGGTACCGAAATAAACCTGATCGTTTCCGAACAACCCGCCGATGAAGATGATGAGATACAGGAAGGGGTAATTGTCGATACCACCGATGTTGACCCCGATACCCTTGATATTGACGACTAACAGTAGCCAACCGGGTTACTGCATCAGTACCCGTTGCAAAAGTATTATTAAAACCATAAATCTGTATTACCGTGAAACGACCTGAGCCTTTGATTGCCCCCTCTATTCTTTCCGCGGATTTCACCCGACTCGGTGAGCAAATAGATGAAGCTGTAGATGGCGGGGCAGACTGGATCCATTGCGATGTGATGGACGGCCATTTCGTACCCAATATCAGCTTCGGGCCGATGGTGGTTGAAGCGGCCCGAACCCGCAATGACGCATTTCTGGATGTCCACCTGATGATCAACAACCCGGAACAGTATATTGTCCAGTTTGCGAAAGCCGGTTCGGATCAAATAAGCGTCCACTGTGAGGCGACCCCGCATATCCACCGGGCCTTACAAATGATTAACCAAACCGGATGCAAAGCCGGTGTGGCTATCAATCCGGGCACCCCGATTTTTGAATTGGAGCCCATCCTCCACATGGTGGATCTTGTGATTGTGATGAGTGTAAATCCCGGTTTCGGCGGTCAAAAGTTTATCAAACAGAGTTACCAGCGTATTGAACAGCTTGCCAGGCTGCGAAACAGCGGCGGACACCCGTTCCTGATCGAGGTTGACGGCGGGGTGACTCTGGAAAATGCCCGTTCCATCATCGCAGCGGGAGCTGATGTACTGGTAGCCGGCAGCTCCATATACAGAACCGACTCCATTGCCGATACCATCTCAAAAATGCGCAAAAACGCACAGAGCGCGCTGCGTCCTGTAGTTTGATTAACCGGAATAATCTCACTAACCTAAACGTTAGATACTTGCCTATTGAATAACCAAAAAGCTACTAACGCCACATTGATAGAAGACTACATCGCCATTGAAGGGGTAGACCCCGTCACTATTTACGGGTTGAATGATGAGTTGATCGAACGGATCGAAAAATCGTACCCGGATGTCAAAATTACGGCGCGGGGCAGCAAAATCAAGATCAAGGGGACTGAGCAGGAGTTTAAGGACATCAAAGCGGTGGTTGAAGAACTGATCCGAATGGCCCGCCGCAAACAGCAGATATCTGCCAAAGATATTGATACGCTGATCGCCCTGCGCAAAAGCGATGAGATCCTGGAGAAAAAGGTTTATCAACCCGAAGAAACCATCATCCATACGCACACCGGGGAGCCCATACGGGCGAAAACCCCGGGGCAGAAAAAAATTGTAGAGCACTCCTCAAAAAACGATGTGCTCTTTGCGATTGGACCGGCCGGAACCGGCAAAACATATACTTCGGTGGCTCTTGCAGTCAGAGCTTTAAAAGACCGGCAGGTAAAAAAAATCGTTTTGGTGCGCCCGGCAGTGGAAGCCGGCGAAAGTCTCGGGTTTTTACCCGGCGATCTGAAAGAAAAGATCGACCCGTACCTGCGACCTCTCTACGACGCCCTGGAAGAAATGATCGACTTTGACCGGCTGCAGCTGAACCTTACCAAGAATATCATCGAAATTGCCCCTTTGGCCTACATGCGCGGGCGTACGCTGAATAATGCATTCGTCATCCTGGATGAAGCGCAAAACGCCACTCAAATCCAGATGAAAATGTTTCTGACGCGCCTGGGAATGGGTAGTCGCGCGATTATCACGGGAGATATTACGCAAACCGACCTTCCTAAAAAGCAAACATCCGGATTGGCTCCTATTCAACAGATCCTTAAGGATGTGGAAGGCATCTCTTTCGTTTACCTTAGCCAGGATGATGTCGTTCGCCACAAACTGGTCCGCGACATCATCGATGCCTACGAGCGGCACGAGATCAAAGAAAAGGATAAGGATAAAGAGTAAGAGTAGAAGAAAGGTTAAGAGGATAAGATAAGAAAGAGATTTGGCAGCTCGTTCGTTTGGCTAAGCCTTTGCTTGTTGCTCTGGGGTGTATATAAATCCCGTTTTAACTCAACTGAACTTCACAACAACGAACCTGAATTTTTACATGAGTTCTGATACCGTTACGTGCACCGCTCTGTACGAGGGCACTTTTTCGATTGGTCTGGATAAGCGAATGAAGCCCATCAAACCGAACGAAAAGGCAGAAAAAGGTGCCTTGAAAGTATCGATAAATCCTTTTCTGATCACCACTCCGGATCGCAATATTTTGATAGACACCGGTTTAGGCCCGTTCGGTCCGCATGACCACCGAAAAATCCTTTGTGATTATCTTGCCGGATTTGGTCTTTCCGAATACGATATTACCGACATTTTTCTGAGTCATTTGCATTATGATCACATCGGCGGTCTGGCACACAAAGAAAACGGATTCTGGGAGCTGACTTTTCCGGAGGCCTGTGTTTACACCCATGAAAATGAGTGGAACCAGAATATGCAGAAGTACGGAGACTACGATGAGGAGCCTTTGCTTGCAGAATTTCTCAACTTTGTTAATGCCCGGGCAGACTTTCGTTTTGTCTCTGATGGTGATCAACCCATTCCGGAAATGACAGCCGAATTGATCGGCGGTCATACCCAATACAGCCTTGCCTGGTGGTTTAAACACGGAGATCACAAGTTTGTGATGGCCGGGGATGTAATCGGCAGCAGCGGTGCGCTCAATCGCAGATATGCGGCAAAATATGATTTTGACGGACAGCAAAGCATGAAGATGCGGGAAGCGATAACCCGTCGGGCGTGGGAAGAAGAATATCTTTTACTATTTTATCACGGTACAGATAATCCGATCGTAAAGCTTAAAGATTACGACGAGAAAAAAGGGTATGTGATCAAACCGGTAAAATATGAGCCCACAATCGCAAAGTGATCCTTCCGCAATAGCGGCGCACCTGCGCCGGCAAGGGTGGGGTAAGGTGGATGCCGCTGTGATCCTGGGTTCGGGTCTCGGGGACTTCACCGATCGTATCCACAATGCTGATACGTTGAAGTATGATGAAATACCGGGAATGCACGGGACCAGTGTTGCGGGGCATGAAGGGGCACTTTATCGGGGCGAGGCCGGAGGCAAAGCTATTCTTGCATTTGCCGGCCGATTCCACCGGTATGAGGGATACACCCTGGATCAAACACTGTTTCCGGTCCGGATTGCCGCTGCTATGGGAGCCCGATCGATATTCATATCAAATGCAGCCGGCGGTATCAATCTGCGATTTAGCGTCGGTGATCTGATGTTGATCGATGATCTGCTGAATCCGGGAAGTGTTTTATTTGCCACCTCATCTGAACGGGAGTTCATCCGCTATAAGCCGGATCACTGGATCGAAAAGGCAAAAAAGGTTGCCTGCCGGCTTGGTATCACCCTTCAACAGGGTTGCTATCTGTACGCCCAGGGGCCGAGTTATGAAACCCCGGCAGAGATCCGTGCTTTCCGCATTATGGGAGGTGATTCGGTGGGTATGTCCACCGCGCCCGAACTCATCGAGGCCCTCAGGCTGGGTATGGATCCGTTCGGCATCTCCCTGATTACCAACAAAGCCGCCGGGATCTCCAAAGCAAAACTGGATCACAGTGAAATCAAAGAGGCAGCGGAAATGCGGAAAAAAGATTTTGCCGACCTTATAGAGGGATTGATAGCGGATTAAGCAATCCGCCCGCATTTTAAACAATATGGCAAAAGACGGGCCGGCCGCTGGAATGTACCCGGCAGCCAGCGGCTGACTTTCTGCTTATTGGTTCATGGCCCGGTCCAGCTCTTCCAGCAGCTCACCGTAGCGGGCCCAGTTACCATCATCCATTGCCTGGCGAAGTTCCTGCCAAAGCTCGCGTATCTCTTCCAGCTGATTAAAATCAACCTGCTCAACCGGCTGGACGGGCTGCTGTTCAATCGGAGCATCAGGGTCGGCCAATTCCTCCAGGTCGGCCTCTGCTAAAGGCTCTTCAATTTCAACTCCCGGATCAATGAAATCAGCTTCATCCCCAAACAGATCAACCATTGCGGCTTCAATGGTGGGCTGCATGGATATTTCCTCGCCAACCGCAACAATCACCCGCTGCAGTTGCGGAATATCCCCCTCTTCAGCCAAAAGGAAAACGGGCTCAACGTACATGAAAGAGTTTTCAACAGGAATGATGAGCAGGTTACCCCGAATCACTCTCGACCCTCTTTGATCCCACAGAGCTATCTGTCGGGAAATTTCCGGGTCCTGATCTATACGGGCTTCAATCTGGGCCGGACCGAATATCAGCCGCTCACGCGGAAGGTTATATGCAACCAGCTCCCCGTAATTATGCGGGTCCGATTTTGCCGCAATCCAGGCGATCATATTATTGCGCTCACGAGGAGTTACCGGACTGATTAGCATGAACTCCAGCTCATCTGTCTCCTCATCCGGAAGGCTGCCCAACACATAATACGGCTCCATCTGCTGCCTGCGTCCGGCATATTGTTCGACCGGCCGTGACCAGCGATCCTCATCATTGTAGAAGACCCTTGCATCGGTGACGTGGTAGCGATTATATATTTCCAGCTGCACTTCAAACATGTTGGCCGGATATCGAAAATGCTCATCCAGCCCGGCCGGGACTTCATCCGCTGACTTAAACATATCCGGGAAGATATCCATATACAGCTGTATAACCGGGTCCTCCTCATCCACAACGTAGTAGTCTACCGATCCCTCGTAGGCATCAACGACAACTTTAACCGGGTTGCGAATGTAGTTGAGATTACCGTGCGGGCGGGAATAAGGGAATCGCGAGGAGGTAGTATACGCATCCTGCACCCACACCAGCCGGCCGTTATGCTTAACCAGATAGGGATCGTCGTCCAGAGTCAGAAACGGAGTTATTTTGTTGATCCGCTCCTGAACACCTCGCCACATCTGTATCCGGCTGTCCGGGTTGATGTAATCGGAAAGCAGTATGTTGATATCCCCTTTTTCCCAGGCAAACAGCAACCTTCGCCACCAACTGCTTATTTCAATTCCACCTTCTCCGGAATAATGGTGATATACGTTACCGCCGGCAGCAGGGTAATGCAGCTCTTCGGCATCGGTATTCACGATGTAATACTCACCGCTTACCTCTCCGTAATAAATCGCCGGGTTATCAACTTCCAACCCTGCATGGCTTACAGGCGGCAAGTCCCGGATATACATCAGCGGCTCTCCCTGCCGGTTGGTACGGTTTACCGGACTCATGGCCAAACCATAACCGTGGGTAAACTGAAGGTGCCGGTTAACCCAGGTATCCGACTCCGCCGGCAGTCTCGGTACCAGCTCTCTGCCGGCCAGCATCACCTGTTCTTTCTGACCATCAATTCGGTAACGGTCAATATCTACCGAGTTAAATTGATAATACGGACGGATCTCCTGCAGCTGCCGATAAGTCTGGATCAACAGGCGGGGATCCCACAGCCGGATGTTCTGGATGATTTCCTGATTAGCTCGTATATCATCAGCCCGCAGGGTGTCTTCAGCCGTGTAGTTTACCTCACGGATGTTATTAACACCATAGGCCAGGCGGGTCATTTCGATATTATTTTCTATAAACGGGCGCTCCATTTCAAGTTCATTGGGATCAACCTGAAACTGTTGGACGGCGGAAGGCAGAATCAGGCGGCCTCCTATCAATGAAATGACTACCAATATAGCTACCCCGATGATCGGCTTCATCAGGCTCGTTTTTCGTCCGATAAGCAGCATGACAGCAAGCGTAGCTGTAAGAACAGAGGCAATCCATAATGCCGGCAATTCAATATTCACATGGGTATAGCCGGCTCCGAAAACCACCCCGTCTCCCCGGAAGAGCAGATCATACCGGGAAAGGAAAAAGCCGAGGGCTACCATTAATAGCCAGAAGGCGGCATTGAGCTTCACATGCAGCAGTGCCGCCGGGTTGGCACGGAATCCCTGTCCGGGCTTTGCGCTGATCTGATCCGTAAACACATAGACCAGAACCGTTACCATTGTGGTAAGAAAAGCAATTACACTCAGAGAACTTTGAACCAGATCAATAAACGGCAGCCGGAACATATAAAAGCCGATATCATGACCGAACAGCGGATCGGTTTCACCAAAAGGCTGACCCCATAAGAACCTGAGCAGATAATCCCATTGCACCATGATGCTCAAGGCAAAAATCAGGGAAAAGAACAATGCCACTCCCGTAAAAAAATTCGTCACCCAGCGCTTCTGACGTTCCGGAGGTATGGAAATGTTGAGGTTATCGATCGGGGTATCCATTAAGCTCAATGCGCCAATTTTACGGGCCAGATACCGAAAGTTGAACACAAGGTAACTTCCACCAATCAGCATGGCTCCGACAAACATTAATACCTGTGTGCTTCGGAGCAGCTGGAAAACTTCCGGATATCCGACCTCCGAAAGCCATAGCCATTCAAGGATCCAATTTGTGGAAATAATTATGAGGATGAGCGGAATTAATAATATAAGCGCAATCCTTAGTACTCGAGCCACCATATGCTAATATTTATTGATTGATTAAGCCTGATAATTTACAAAAAACAGGACTCTATAGCTGAATGAATTTATAAAACTAACAGCAACCCCGCCCCAACAAATTGTGGGAGCAACCTGACTTAAATCTTAAAACAACTCAATGTAATTTGACTGAATAAAGTCAGTTAAACCCTTCCCATTCCAACAGCTTTTCGGATTCAAATTTGTCAAATCCCCGGCGGATCAGTTTATCGCGTGTCTCTTCATCTTCGGATGTAACTGTGATGGAAAACACCACTTTCTGATTCGTAAGGTAAAAACTGTAGTTTAGCTCTCCATCATCTTCTGAGTAACTCACCGGTATCTGTTTCAATAGCTCCGGAATAAAAGCAGGAAGGTCTGCTTCCGGAAGCTGCTCTGCCTCTTCCCTGAAGTATTCGGGATTTGCCGAGCGATTAGACCATTTGTACTCCACATTATTGCCATGTATATCATAATACAGGCGGGAGATTCTTAGAATATATCCGGCTTCTTCACCGGAATGCTCTACCAGCACCGGATCGGTATGTAGCCCCTCCATTTGCTCCGGCAACATATCTTTAAGCTCATCGGCAATATCTGCCCAAACAATTGAAATCAGAAGTGCTAAGAAAAGTATCATTTACTGCTTTTGGTCTTCATTTGATTGAATATCTGTTTGAGCTGATCCCGGGGAGCGAGTTGAGCGATAAAGTTGAACTGGCCGGCGTTCAGGCGTTCCGCGCCGTCAATAGGAATGGTGCTGCCGGTCATATAAGGGGCAAGATCCGACATTACGAATGCCGCAAGATTGCTTAGCTCCCATTTTTCCCCATATCTGCCAGAAGGAATCCGGTTTTTATAGGCCTGCTCCGCTTTCTCATCCGGCATTAACCTGCTCCAGGCGCCTTCGGTCGGAAACGGACCGGGAGCAATTGCGTTGACCCGTATTCCATACGTTCCCCACTCATAAGCCAGGGAATTGGTCATCGCCTCCACCCCTGCTTTGGCACAGGCTGATGGCAGCACAAAAGCACAACCCGTTTGCGTATAGGTCGTGACGATATTCAAAATGGAGCCGGGTTTACCACTGTCAATCAATCGGCGGCCCATAATGCGAGAGCAATTGAATGAACCCGTAAGTACAATATCAACAACTGCTTTGAATGCGTTCGGCGACAACTCTTCGGAAGCTGCTAAAAAATTCCCGGCTGCATTGTTTACCAGTCCGTTGATCACCCCACCCTGCTCTTCCAGGGTGGTGATCATTTTTTCTACAGCTTCGTATTCACGTACATCCACCGGATACGTATACACATTTCCGGTAACCGAACGCTTTTGAATTTCCTCACGGGCCGCTTCCAGCTTATCAGCAGATCGCCCGCAGATGGATACATCGGCGCCGAGTTCAGCAAAACGGCTCGCCATATCCAGTCCGAGACCGCTGCCGCCGCCGGTTACAAGTATATGTTTATCAGTCAGCGTATTGGAGTCAAACATGGGCGGCTTTATGCGGGTTCTTCTTCATAGATTTCCTCTATTTGCTTGCTGTATTTATCCTGGATAACGCGGCGCTTCATTTTCAGAGTTGGTGTGAGCTCGCCGTCATCAATGGTAAAGGGTTTGGTAACCAGCTTGAAATTTTTAACCTGCTCCCATTCAGCCAGATGCGGATTGATTTCATCCAGCGCCTTCTGAATGAGCTCGCGGGCTTTATCACTTTCAGCTATTTTCTTTCGATCCGATGGATCCAAACCGATTTTTTCACCGACCACTTCAAATGCCGGAACAATTAACGCTCCACAGAATTTCTGAGCATTACCAACAATGGAAGCCTGCTCAATATAGGGATGATTCGCCAGCATATTTTCAATATTCTGAGGCGCTACATACTTGCCGGTAGAAAGTTTAAACAGATCTTTCTTCCGGTCGGTTACAAAAAGAAAACCATCTTTATCAATTTTTCCGATATCACCGGTTTTCAGCCATCCATCCTGCAAGACTTCTTTGGTTGCCTCGGGCATTTTGTAATAGCCTTCCATTACATTCGGCCCTTTTGTAATGATTTCACCGTCTTCGGCAATCTTAACTTCTACACCAGTTATTGGTTTACCTACGGAGCCTACTCTCAAATTTTCACGATCGGTTACGGAAATAACAGGAGCCGTCTCCGTCAACCCGTAACCCTGCCCGCAATAAAATCCGATCCCGTTGAAAAACTGCATCAGGGTCGGGGATAGCGCCGCGCCTCCGCTAATCATACCAATCAGGTTGCCGCCGAGGGCATCACGCATTTTGGAGTAGATCAACTTATCAGCAAGTTTATACTTCAACCCGGCCTCACTTTTTTCTATATCGCGTTTTTCGGCAAGATTAAAGGCCCATATAAACAATTTCTTTCTCAACCCGCTTAGTTCATTAGGTTTACTCTTCATTTTCGCATACACCTTTTCCAGCAGTCGGGGCACGGTCGCAAAGAAATGAGGTTTAATATGTTGTATATCATCCACTATTTCATCCAGCGTTTCAATGAAGTAAATAGGATAGCCCATATTCATATATGTATACCCCAGCATACGCTCAAATATGTGGGACAGCGGCAGAAAAGAGAGCATCTTAAGGCGCCGTTCCTTTTTGTGATCAAACGGGACCCGTTCAAGCGCCGCATAAATATTAGAGGCGATATTGTTATGCGTTAACATTACCCCTTTAGGCGGCCCTGTGGTACCGGAAGTGTAGATAAAGGAGGCCAGGTCATCCGGTTTTACTTCATCTTTGAGTTTCTGATGTAGCTCCGGATCTTCTTCATCTTTTTCTTTTCCTTTTTCAATAATCGAGTCCAGTGATAATACATCTCCGGAAACCTTCCCGTAGACTGTTATTACAGCATCCAGTGTTTTAATGCTCGAATAATGAGGTTTTAATGGAGCAAATAATTCATCATCGGAGTAAATGTGAAACTTGGTTTCCGAGTTTTCCAGAATATATTTGATTTGATCCCCCGGCTGCGTGGTATAAATCGGTACATTTATCGCACCGATTGAAAGTATGGCATAATCACACAGCAGCCATGTAGTACTGTTTTCC
>SLQI01000039.1 GCA_007131535.1 Balneolales bacterium
GCGTCACCGAATCCTTCTTCCGAGTTCACGGCAAAATCGCCGAATAGGGTGAGGTGCTCACTTCTGAACGGACGCAGACCAATATCCAGCACACCTTCATAATCGGCCCTTTCCAGACTTCGGGTACCAAACAACCCCACGGATAGATACCGGTTAGGCCGCATCAGTGAACCCAGGGTCAGACTCCGGTCCAGCTCAATGTCTCCGCCATACCATCCATATCCGATTCCGATACTGCCGCCGTCATCACCAAATGCAGTGCTGATGCGGTAATCGGTTTGACGCAAATCTCCAAATTTTTGTGTTACGGCTCCGAAACCGAAATTTGGTCCGCCGGTAAAAATCCCCCAATGATTAAAATCGGTAAAACCATCGTCATCACTCCATTGAAACAGTATATCCGGCTGCTTCATCATAGAGACCACTGCGGGATTATCATACCCGTATAATCCAAACTTCATTGAACCCGGCGAACTCATCAGGAATCCGGTACGATCGTGATAAGTACTGAACCCGAACTGAGCTAATGCCGGTATGGCGCTCACGGCCATTACTGTCAGTATCAAAATAGTTTTTTTCATATAATTATTCGTTTGTTTGGCAGGGAGATTACCTTTATCAATTGTTCAAATATATACAAAGTTCCTGAACTAAAAGTACGAATTATAACTTCTGATCTTAACGTCGCACAAGTAGTTAGAAAAAAATCCCACAAAAAAGGGCCGCCGGATCTTAACCCGACAGGCCCTTTCTCTTATTCTTACTTACTTTTAATCTTGCTCTTAGGTTAATCTTCCCTACGAGCATCCACTCGTAGACCCACACGTAGTACACTTGAGGCATGTACCGTTGCGAACCATTGTCATACTGCCGCAGTCGCCGCAGACATCACCGGTAAAACCCATTTTCTTTGCCCGCTGATACTGTGCGGAGCCGCCGGTTTCTTTTGAACCACCGCTCACAGGCGCCGCTGCAGGCTCTGAAGTTGACTTAGGTGCCGGCAGTTGTTGCTGATCATTCGGATCAGGTTCATCGACCGGGCGCAGAGTCCTCTGGAGAGTTTCTTCCGGACCCACATGGGCCAGATCCTCCCGGCCGAGATACGTCACGGCAAGCTCACGGAAGATGTAATCGATAACCGAGGTGCTCATTTTAATCTGCGGGTTACCGTGCACCTGTCCGCTCGGCTCAAATTTGGTAAAAACGAATGCATCTACAAACTCTTCAAGCGGCACGCCATGCTGCAATCCGAGCGATATGCTGATGGCAAAACAGTTCAGCAAACTGCGAAAAGCCGCGCCTTCCCGGTGCATATCAATGAAGATCTCACCGATCTGGCCGTTTTCATATTCGCCGGTTCGCAGATAGACACTTTGTCCGCCGATTTTGGATTTCTGCGTATAGCCGCCGCGGCGATTAGGCAGCCGTTTGCGCTCAGCCACATACTTATGGATTATACGCTCAGCAGTCTCCACAACACGATCCTGTGCCACTGTTTCTTCAGGACTCGTCTCGGCTTCTTCGGCTTCCTCCTCATTTACCACCTTAGCTACACCGGAGGTTGTATTCAGCGGCTGACTCAACTTGGAGCCATCCCGGTACAGCGCGTTGGCCTTGAGCATCTTCTTCCAGGAATACACATACGCTTCCTTGATGTCCTCCACGGTAGCCTCCGAT
Source organism: Balneolales bacterium (assembly GCA_007131535.1). Lineage (GTDB taxonomy): Bacteria > Bacteroidota > Rhodothermia > Balneolales > Natronogracilivirgulaceae > SLJN01. Next base: position 1,678 of record SLQI01000039.1, read on the forward strand.
GGCAAGTTGATCGTTTTGGAGATCGCGCCGGATATAAAAGGCTGTGCCGCCGCCATCATGTTGATGTGCCCGTCTGAAGCGATGAAGCGGGTACCCTTACGTCCGCATTTATTGGCACAATCAAACACAGGCAGATGCTCCTCTTTGAGGTGCGGAGCGCCCTCCACCGTCATGGTACCACAAACGTGATCATTGGCCGCTTCGATTTCGCCGGTTGTAAAACCGATATGTTCGAGCAGGTCAAAAGTCGGATCGGCAAGCTGTTGATCAGAGATCCCGAGCGTTTCTTTGCAAAACTGCTCACCCAGCGTCCACTGATTAAAAGCGAATTTGATATCGAATGCTGAGGGCAGTGCTTTCTCAACAGCATCAATCTGCTCTTCGCCAAACCCTTTATCGCGCAGATGCTCGTGGGTGATTGTCGGACTGCCTTTCAACGTACCATACCCCTTGGCATAGTTGACGATCTCGTTAATCTGCTGTTCGGTATAACCAAGGCGCCTGAGTGCCGCCGGCACGCTTTGGTTTATGATTTTGAAATATCCGCCGCCGGCCAGCTTTTTAAATTTGACCAGCGCAAAATCCGGTTCAATGCCGGTGGTGTCACAATCCATTACCAGCCCGATGGTACCTGTCGGGGCAATCACTGTGACCTGTGCATTGCGATACCCGTGCTTTTCGCCAAGTTCGAGCGCACGATCGGCATCCTGACGGGCGGCGTTAACCAGCTCCTCAGGACAATACTCCGGATCTATACCTTCCGGCGTGATGGTCAATCCTTCATATTCCTCATCCTTGGCATTCCAGGCAGCCCGGCGGTGATTGCGGATCACCCGTAACATGTGATCCTTATTCCGGTCATACCCCGGGAAAGGTTCAAGCTCCCCGGCTATTTCGGCGCTGGTAGCATAGCTGGTCATGTGCATGATAGCTGTTATAGCAGCCGCATAATTGGTGGCTTCTTTACTGTTGTAAGGCAGACCGTGCACCATCAACATAGAGCCGATGTTGGCATAACCGAGCCCCAGCGTGCGGAATTTGTAGGATAGTTCAGCAATGCGTTTCGACGGGAACTGAGCCATCAGCACCGAAAGCTCCAGTACGATAGTCCACAGCCGGGACGCATAACGGAAACTTTCGATATCAAATTCGCCGCTTTCAACATTGTAAAACTTCATCA
>SLQI01000296.1 GCA_007131535.1 Balneolales bacterium
AACAGCACATCGCCGTCCTTCACCACATAATCACGGCCTTCGGAACGCATTTTTCCCTGTTCGCGGGCGGCAGCTTCTGAGCCGCACTCTATGTAATCTTCATATTTTATGGTTTCAGCCCGGATAAATCCCCGTTCAAAATCTGAGTGAATGGTGCCCGCAGCCTGAGGCGCTTTAATCCCCTCGGGAATAGCCCAGGCCCGAACTTCTTTGGGTCCGGCCGTATAAAAGGTGATCAGCCCCAGCTTTTTATAAGCGGCCTGAATCAACCGGTCAAGTCCGGACTTCTCCAGCCCCAGTTCCTCCAGAAAAGAAGATTTCTCCTCATCATCCAATTCGGCAATTTCCGATTCGATTTTGGCACAAACCACCACATACTCGGTTCCCTGACCGGCGGCATGAGCCGCTACTTTCTGCGCATGTTCATTGTTTTCTCCATAGGGCAGGTCACCTTCATCCACATTACAAACATAAAGCACATCTTTATCGGAAAGCAGCATGAGATCCACCCAGGCATCATCCTGACCGTTGCGCTGGAACGTTCGGGCCGGATTGCCCTCTTCCAGATGTTCTCTCAGTTTTACTATGCGGTCCGTTTTTGCCTGAATCGACTTATCACCGGATTTGGCCTGCTTGCGCAGTTTTTCTTCCCGCTTTTCAATACTCTCAAGATCTTTCAGAATCAACTCGCTTTCGATGATCTGAATATCCCGGATCGGATCTACCCCGCCCTCTACATGGACGACATCATCATCCTCAAAACACCGAACCATGTGAATAATGATATCCACTTCACGGATGTGAGAAAGAAACGCATTGCCTTTTCCTTTTCCTTCGGATGCTCCTTTCACCAACCCGGCAATATCCACAAACTCGATGGCAGTGGGCTGTTTTTGGGCAGGTTGAACCAGCTCATTAAGTTTTTCCAGCCGCTCGTCAGGAACCGGTACCACTCCGACATTCGGATCTATCGTGCAAAACGGGAAGTTAGCCGCTTCTGCCCCGGCATCGCTCAGGGCGTTAAATAAACTGGACTTGCCCACATTCGGAAGCCCCACAATACCACATTTAATACTCATGAAACCGTAAAAAATCCTGTTTTTTATTTGATTGCAATATTCTACAATTAGCCAAACGCCATATCCCAACGAGGGGAACCGCTAAATGGTGTCTTACCCCCTTGAATTCATGATGAAAAATCGTCCTCCACTTCCGGATGCCAGAAATGGCGCTCCATATCCACCTGATCATCCTTTAAAAAAGTAACCCCTTCCTGCCTCAGACGCTCTTCCATAACATTTCCACCGAAATACGCTTTACCGGTGAGCAAGCCCTCCCGGTTGACTACTCTGTGGCATGGCAGGTCCGGCAAGTCTTCACGTTCGATGGTTTGATTCAACGCCCATCCCACCATCCTCGCGCTACGGCGAACCCCGAGTGCTTCGGCAATAGCTCCGTAAGTGGTCACTCTTCCATACGGAATCTGTGCCACGATGCGGTATACGCGGTCAAAAAAATCTTTATCAGCCATATCTTAGATCGATATTACTCACCATGTGATTTCACAGTAACGCTACAAAAATTTCATGCATATCCGTGTACAACCGCGGCATAAGCCGATTCGTCACTGAGAAAGCAGTTCCCTCAGCCGGTTGATCAACTCCGGATCCACGTTGCCGTTGCGTTCCACGATCGGTAACGTTTTTCTTCCCAGGAGGCGGTAGCTCTCGGCTAACTCCGGGTTTTCGTTAAGTTGATTCAGGTGTCGGGTGATTGTAGTAATATCTCCCCGGCTTAACGGTCCGGTCAGGCTCGGGCCGGTCCCTTTTTTCGCCAGATTTTCGACGGTTTGGGAAAGCAGCGGATTAAACATTATGGGAAGCTGTCGCTTCAACTCTTCATCCTGCATCACATCGCCGGCCATTTCCATTAAAGTGACCAGGTAGTTACTTGCAAAAACGGCCGCTATGTGCAGGCGTAGTTTGTCCTCCTCCGAAATAATGACGGGCCGGGCCTTGAGCGCCCGTGCCCAAATACTCAACTCTTCGGTTGCGGTTTCATCCCCCTGAACACTAATATAAATCTCCCGGAATACGGACTCATCACTGTTTTGGTTGAACGTCTGCAAAGGATGAAAAGCGGCTGTGACAGCACCTTGTTGTTCAACCGGCTTTAATACTGAAGCCGGCAGCGTTCCGGAGGTATGTACGATAAACCGGCCGGAGAGGTCAAACAATGACAAACGGCGGGCTGTTTCAGCGATGGCATCATCCGGCACGCAGATGAAAACAACTTCACCAAGCTGGCCGGGAGACTCGGGCCATACACCCGAAATAACGGAGGTGCCCATCTGCCCGGCCAGAGTTTCGGCTTTTTCGGGGTGGTGATTAAACAGAGAAACTATTTCATATCCTGCTTTAAGCAGGGAAATACTCAACGCACTTCCCAGTTTCCCTGTTCCGATAACCGTATATGAACGGGCCATATCGTATCAGCTCGGTTCTTTTACAAATCCGGCCGTACCGGCAATTATGCTGCAGCCCTCAACGTGTTCATATTTTTCCCCGATAAAGTCGATATCCAGTTCCCACTCCCTGGCTACAGAAACACCGGTTACAAACACTCCGGCGCCCTCAATTTTGGATCGGCCGCTGAATGTATAGTTCATCAACCCGCTGATATCATCATTTTTTACAACCGTGCGTATTTGTTCAAATTCATTGATGTTATCCGGGCTGAGGGAACAACAGAATACCAGCAATACATTACGATATGCCAAGACTTCCTTGAGCACGTAGGTTAACTCACGGACAATTGCCGGCCGCTCATCAGCCAGCTGCACACATACCCCGTCGAAGTCCTCTTTAAAACACTTTACGATTCCGAGGTGATTGTATACCCCCATGTGCTCATGTTTTCCCTGATCATCAATAAAAAAATCATCCTCTTCGTCACAAAAGTCCTGGCGCAGCTGTTCATTGGCTGCCACCGTACCATAAGGAGTCTTGAATTCCGGATCTGAAGGCAGCGGAATGGCTTTATCCAGTTCTCCAAGGTAGGGTTCTACGACTACCACCGTTTCAAATTTGTTTTCCCGGACCTCGGCATATACTTCAGCAACTTCTTCAATATTTTTATCGGTTACCTGTCTTGGTACAAATACAATTTTGGAGCCTTTATGCCTTGTCTCCTTATTCTTGAAGATCATCTCACGGATGGTCTCTTTATCGATTTTCAGGGAATTGCTCATCATTTTAATAATTTTGAATCAATAATTATTTGGAAGGTTTAACCAATCTAACGAAATACATCTTTATGTGTGATGATGCCCACACACGCAAACCTGTGATTCAGTCGTCATCACCCCGTTTTTCAACCTGAGGTAAATCCAACATCTGCTTTATTTTAACGAATACCATCATCATAAAAACAGCAATCAAACCTGTGTTTGATCAAAAGCAACGGCTACCCAGTGCTGTTGATACTGTAAACTAATCAGTAATGCACTAATATTCTCTATTGAAATTTTAAAAAACGATTCCTCCAGCTGTTTAACCATTACCGACTTCATAGCTACCCGAAGCCCGGTACCACACCATTTCAGAGCGGCTTCTTTGATCGTCCATAACCGGATGGTTTCAAGTTCATCACAACCGGCATCAAGCGGCGAGGTAATACGCTGCCGCAAACCCGGATGAGGTAACCGATCCACCGGTTCAAGGTCGACACCCACATTACCATGGAAATTAATGCCGGCCAGACATAAAAAGCGGCTGTGTGCGATACTCACTCCAAGTTCCCGCCGGCCGATCACCCCGTAGGGCTGGCCGCTGTCTCTGCGTTTCATTTCAAATTGATCACCCTCCAAAAGCCGGGCCGCCAATTGATGTACCAATCGTTTTCCCGCTTCTGACTCCTGGTGCCGGGCCGGTTTCTTATCCGGTGTGCCGTTCAGTTTTTCAGCAGCCAGATATAATCCCTCAAATCGGTCAAATGGAGAATTTCGATGGAGAAAATGCAAGATAAGCCCGGTAATTTTTAGTATTTTATAAGGATTTGGTAATTGAATCGATCAACAGATGGGTTCAAAACCTTATGCAGCAAGCAAGAGCATCATGTAGGTGTTCTGCGTTCGTTCCTGTGGCTTTGGGTAACCTGCAAAGTTCACATGTAACTGTTGATGGCAGAATATAAACAGGTCGGCCACCATCTGAAACAAGCATGGATGAACATCGATCCTGATGTTCCCGGCCTGGGAGATCAAAGATAAAAAATCCGCACCTGATTTAAGCAGGAAATGTTACTACAATCAACCGGACGATTTTTATTTATTCTTGGCATGAGCCTCTGGCTCGGCGGGGTTGTATTTCTGGGGTACGGTGTAGCTCCGGTTAACTTCCAGACAGCGGAAACCTGGGAGTTGCAAGGGGATAACCCGCATCTGCCCGAACAACCGGTAAACTATCGCACCATCGGTGGTGAGTTGACTGCCGGCGCCATTGAGCGGCTCAATCATATTGAACTGGCAGGGTTTTTATTAGCCGTTATCGGCCTGGCGATCAACTGGTATCCCCGGTGGAATGTCAGTAATAATCTGATCATCCGCACCATACTCCTGATCGTAATGGGGATGCTGTTTTTCTACTACTCAGAAATTATAGGCGCGCGCCTTAATGAAATCCGGCAAACCGTCCCTCTTGATTTTACTGATAACGGGACCAATCAGCTTCCGGCTGAACAAGAAGAATTCGACCGGCTACATTCCCGTTATACGCTATTGTCTTCGGTAAATGCACTGTTTTGCTTTTTGCAACTTGCATTGATCTCGTGGGTACAGGGGAATCCGAAATCCGGTTGAATCAAATTGAATCAAAAGAAAATTATCTGACTGTAATTATTTAAATAGTACAATGAACAGCAACGAATTATCCGTTAGTGAACAAGCACAGCTGCGCCGTGAAAAGCTTCAGCAAATTCAGGAATTGGGAATTAACCCCTATCCGTATGGGTATGAAGTAACCCATTACAGCGAGGATATCAAGGCGCAACCTGATCTAATTCGTGAGGACACCGATGATGCCCCGCGGGTATCGGTATCCGGCCGGGTGATGACCCGCCGCATTATGGGAAAAGCCTCTTTCTTCAACCTGCAGGACAGCCGTGGAACAATTCAAATTTATATCCGGCGGGATGATGTCGGTACAGATTCCTACAACACGGTTTTTAAAAAGCTGGTTGATATCGGTGATATCGTAGGCATCAAAGGCTATGTGTTTAAAACCCGCACCGGTGAGCTGACCGTACATGCCGAATCATTTGAATTGCTTAGCAAGTCAATCCGGCCAATGCCGGTTGCCAAGGAAGTTGAGGAAGACGGCGAAAAGAAAACCTACGACGCGTTTGCCGATAAGGAACAGCGATACCGCCAGCGCCATCTTGACCTGATAGTCAACCCGGAAGTTCGCGATGTTTTCCGAAAACGGTCGGAGATGATCCAGTCCCTGCGCAGTTTTATGATCGACCAGGGGTACCTTGAAGTTGAGACCCCGATTCTGCAACCTGTTTACGGCGGGGCTGCTGCCAAACCGTTTACTACCCATCACAACGCCCTGGATATGACCCTCTTCCTCAGGGTGGCCAATGAGCTGTACCTTAAGCGACTGATCATAGGCGGATATGACGGTGTTTTTGAATTTGCCAAAGATTTTCGAAATGAGGGCATGAGCCGATTTCACAACCCGGAGTTCACTCAAGTAGAACTATACGTCGCCTATAAGGACTACAACTGGATGATGGAGTTTGTCGAAAAGATGCTGGAACACGTCGCCAAAACGCTTCACGGGGATACTAAAGTTACCCTCGGCGACCACACCATCGACTTCAAAGCTCCCTGGCCGCGCATCCCGATGCTGGAGGCAATTGAAAAAGAAACCGGCTACAACCTGGAAGATAAAACCGACAAAGCCACCCGTGATATCGCCAAAAAGCTGGAGGTGGATGTAGACAGCAGCATGGGCAAAGGCAAGATGATTGATGAGATCTTCGGTGAATACGTAGAGCCCAAACTCATTCAGCCTACTTTCATCACCGACTACCCTATTGAAATGAGTCCGCTTGCCAAAAAACACCGCTCCAAGCCGGGTCTGGTTGAACGGTTTGAGGCAATTTGTAACGGCAAAGAAATTGCCAACGCCTTTTCGGAACTGAATGATCCTATCGATCAGCGCGAACGCTTTGAAGAACAGGTACGCCTTCGGGAAGCCGGTGATGAAGAGGCAATGGAACTCGACGAGGATTTTCTGCGCGCACTGGAGTACGGCATGCCGCCGACCGCCGGTCTTGGTATCGGTATCGACCGCCTGGCTATGATTATGACTAATCAGGAATCCATCCGGGATGTGCTGTTTTTTCCGCACATGAGACCGGAATAACCGGGCGTTCAATTGGCAGTTATTTGGTTGATGAAAAGAATTCAGCCAAAGGTAATTACAAGTAAATCTGAAATATAAATCGATCACAACCCTGCTCCCACTATATGCGTTTTGAGTGGTTCCTGGCATCCCGGTACTTTCGTGACAAAAGGCGGGCCTCCTCGTCTTTTCTGTCATTTATTAAAATAATGGCGGTGGCAGGAATCGCGATCGGCGCCGGCGGACTGCTGATTGCTTTCTCGATTGTTCACGGCTTTAAGTCGGTAATTCAGGAAAAGATCATGGGATACGGGGCGCACATTACCGTATCCACGTATCAGGAAGGACCGATTCAACAGGCCGATACGCTGACATCATTTATCGAGTCAAGACCGGGTGTGAAGCGGGCTCAGCCGGTGATATACGGTCAGGGGATGATTCAGTCGCGCGATCTGGCTGATGGAACGTTTATCAAGGGAGTAGATCAGGAGGGTGATTTAACCGATATCCGCCGATATATTAACAGCGGAGAGTATAATCTGGGCATGAGTGAAGGCGGCCGCCCAGGCGTTGTGATCGGCAGCCGTTTAGCTCGCAATCTGGATGTGGATGTCGGTCGAACCGTCACCCTGTATGCCATTGACGGGGTGCCCTCACCGGTCAATATGCCCAAACTCCGGCAATTTCATGTCACCGGCATCTACGCTACCGGTATAGATCAATTTGATGACATTTTGGTTCTGATGGACCGGGAGCATGCCCGTTATCTGTTTCAGGTTGATCCACCCATGGCAACCCAGATTGAGATCAGCGTGGCACAGCTGGAGGATATCGAATCCGTGGCCGCCGATTTGTCGGATCAGCTGGCTTTTCCGCTGAATACCCAGACTATATACCAGACCTATTCGAGCATGTTCGCATGGATCAATCTGCAGGAGCAGACCATTCCGTTTGTAATCGCTGTCATGATCATCGTAGCGGCATTCAACCTCATCGGCACGATCCTGATGATGGTGCTCGAACGCACCCGGGATATCGGTATGCTGAAGACTATGGGTGCTACGAACAAGCACATCCGCCGCATCTTCCTCACCGAAGGAATGATCGTAGCCGCCGCCGGTTTGATCATTGGAATTCTGCTGTCGGTGCTGTTTAATGTGGTGCAGGGTACGTGGGAAGTTATACCCCTGCCGGAAGAGAGCTACTATATGGACTCAGCCCCGGTCGAACCCCACTGGCTGGATTTCGTCATTGTTACCGTGGCCACTTTTCTGCTGGCTGCTCTGGCTTCATGGCTGCCCGCCCGTGTAGCCTCAAAAATGGATCCTGTACGAATATTAACATTCGGCAGATAAACCGTTTTTTGCTTACCCACCATACAAAAAGAGATCATTGCAGAAAACTGAATCCACTCCTTAACCCGCAATTCGGCAACAGCTTACCCTTGCTCGATCATTTAAAAAACCATGAAACCGAATCCCGCAACACGAAAACCTTCCCTTCACCGTTGATCCGGATGTAAATCAGTCGTAACTTTCAATGATGCAATTGAACAACAACACATATTATTTAGCTTTCCTCTCCGCAGCCGCACCTACCGCGGCATGCTGTTGCTGTTGTTGTAAGTAAGCCGGTAGCCTCTCGCTTCCCTGTTTACCGGTTTATTCGCTTTTCTCTGTATTACTTTTCACCTGTTTTACCATACTATTTTTATCATGTCTGTATCTGTTACACCAACACCATTTTCTACATCCGTAGAGTCATTTATCGGCAATACACCATTGCTGCCGCTATCTCATGCTGGAGCGAACCAGGTAAAAATTGCTGCAAAGCTGGAGTGGCAGCAACTCGGCGGCAGCGTAAAAGCCCGCGCAGCTTACCGGATTATCCGGGATGCCATCAACCGCGGAGAGCTTAGACAGGACCGCCGCCTTCTCGATGCCACCAGTGGCAATACCGGCATTGCCTATGCCGCCATCCTGAGCCGCCTGGGTCTGCCTCTGACACTTTTTGTTCCGGAAAATGCCTCCGAAGAACGCAAGACCCTGTTCAAAGCCCTGGGTGCTGAAGTTCGATACACCTCTCGTTACGAGTCAACCGAGGGTGCTCAGGAGGCCGCAAGAGAACTGGCCGAAATGCATCCGGAGTCTTATTTCTATGCGGATCAGTACAGCAATCCTTCCAACTGGAAAGCCCATTATGAAAGTACCGCCGATGAAATATGGAAACAAACCGACGGGCAGATCACCCATTTTGTAGCCGGACTCGGGACGACCGGAACATTTATAGGTACCGGCCGGCGATTGAAGGAGCTGAATCCGGATATTAAACTCATTGCCCTTCAACCCGACTCCGCACTTCACGGGCTGGAAGGCTGGAAACACCTGGAGTCGGCCGGCTCTCCCTCCATCTATGATCATCGCCTGGCCGACCGGTTTATTGATATCAGCACGGAAAATGCCTATGCCGCCATTCGTGAAGCCGCCCGGAACGAAGGTGTGCTGTTGAGCCCCTCTTCAGCGGCTAATCTGTCCGGCGCGCAACGCATCGCTTCGGAAATAGATCAGGGGTTCGTTGTCACGATGTTTCCTGATGACTATTCAAAATATGGTTCCGTAATTAATAATCTGTTTTAAACATTATGGCTTTAGAGATATCCGAAAATCTGATCGATTTCATCAACCAACATGCGAAGCAAACCTACCCGTATGAGTGCTGTGGATTTATCTACGGCACAGAGAATGAAGAAGGACGCACAGTCCACCATGTAGAAAAAGCGTCCAACACCAGAAACGGAGATCAGCGCAGACGATTTGAAATATCATCGTCTGAATACATGCATGCCGAGCGCCAGGCGGCGCATCTCGGGTATGATCTGATCGGAATCTATCATTCCCATCCTGATCATCCCTCTGAACCCTCAGAACACGACCGGAAACAGGCCATGCCGTTTTTCTCCTACGTCATCGTATCCATTAGGAACGGAGAGCCTGATACCATTCAATCCTGGAAGCTGCTGGAAGACCGCACATTTGAGGAGGAGGAGATCAAAACCGAAAAACCGGTTCCCTTAATCGAACCAACACATACTGAGTAACCGTTATAAGTCCAAAAATTATAGAATTCACTATGCCAACATTATTTATTCCCACTCCCCTGCGTAAATATACCGGGGGCGAACGAACCATTACCACACAATCCTCAACAGTCGGCAGAGCACTCGATGAGCTTGCGCAGCAATACCCGGACGTAAAACCACACCTGTACGATGAGGAGGGAAGACTGCGCTCCTTCATTAAGCTGTATGTTGAGGAGGAAGAAGTAAAGGCTGATGAAGTCGCATCGAAAACGGTTTCCGATTCGGCGCAGATCAGCATTGTTCCGGCAATTGCCGGCGGAAGCCAGGGCACCAACGGCTCACCCGCCACCAACCGGGATGACGGGTTTGATCCCAAAGAACTGGCCCGATACAGCCGGCATATCAGCATCCCCGAATTCGGGTTGGAAGGGCAAAAGAAACTTAAGCAATCCCGGGTTCTGGCCATTGGCAGCGGGGGGCTCGGAAGTCCGCTCCTTCAGTATCTGGCAGCAGCCGGAGTAGGCACCATCGGACTCGTAGAGTTTGATACCGTCGAAGACAGCAATCTTCAGCGGCAGGTGTTATTCGGCACATCCGATATCGGTAAATCGAAAGCGGAACAAGCCAAAAAACGTCTGCTGGATTTAAATCCGCATATCAAAGTAGAATTGCATAAGGTTCGCCTCACCTCGGAAAATGCCCGGGAGATCATCCGTGAATACGATGTGGTTGCTGACGGCACCGATAATTTCCCGACGCGGTATCTGGTCAACGATGCAAGCGTGCTTGAGGGAAAACCGAATGTATACGGTTCCATCTTCCAGTTTGAAGGCCAGGTTTCGGTATTCAACTACACCGATCCCGAAACCGGTGAAACGGGACCCAACTACCGGGATTTATTTCCTGATCCCCCGCCACCGGGACTCGTACCCAGTTGTGCTGAAGCGGGGGTGCTCGGGGTTCTTCCCGGGATCATCGGCAGTTTACAGGCGAACGAAGTCATTAAAGTGCTCACCGGTATCGGCACCCCTTTAGCCGGACAACTTTTTCTGTTTGATGCTCTTTCGTTCACCACACGAAAACTGAAAGTCAGCAAAAACCCGGATAACCCGCTTACCGGAGATCAGCCGACCCAAACGCAGCTGATCGATTACGAGGAATTTTGCGGTATTCCCTCCGGCGAAAGTGAAACTGAAAGGCAGGAATCGGATGTACCCGAAATCACCGTGCAGGATCTCAAAGCCTGGGAGGATAAAGGCCACAACTTCAAGCTGATTGATGTCCGTGAACCTCATGAATATGAGATTGCCAACCTCAACGGAGAGCTCATTCCTCTGGATACGGTGTCGGATGCAGCCGATCAGATACCGAAGGATAAAGATGTTGTAGTCCATTGCCGCTCAGGCGCAAGAAGCGCAACCGCCATTCGTGAGCTGAAAGAAAAATACGGCTACGACAATCTCTATAACCTCAAAGGCGGCATCCTCGCCTGGGCCAAAGAAATAGACAGCAGTATACCAGAGTATTAACCACTCGCCGGCTTGTTTAACCACTCGCCGGCTTCCGGGCGCAGCCCGGTTGTCGGCCCGGCCAACCACCTGCCCTGCTTGCAATAGCTATTTCTCACAACTACAACCATCCCCCATGCCGACAGCCGGAGGGGCAGCGATGGAAATATTCGAGGTGTAATTCAACGATACTGCTTCTGGCATG
>SLQI01000218.1 GCA_007131535.1 Balneolales bacterium
CCTGAGTGCCGGTTTGTGAACAGAGGCAAAAACAGCGATACCGACGCCCCACAACAGGAAAAACCACATTCCGGGAATGCCGGCCTCAATCCAGGAAAAATCCTGGCGGGTGATATACTCCACCCAACGGTCCAGTCCCGACAGTACAGCATCCGACGGAGTATTCAGAACAGCTGCCCATCCCGGAGAGAAAACCGCCAGCCCCATATTGACCATCGTCAGTGTAAACATACCCTGCACGAACGGCACCGCGATGGTGTTGCTCAACGGCCCGATCAGCGAAAACTCATTAAAATAATGTGCCAGTATGGGATACAGTCCGGTCTGTACCAATACGCTTACCATCACAAACTGGTAGACTTTTGCTGATTTGGTATACCTCCAGTTAACCGGTAGGATCTGCCGGCTTGCAGGCAGTGTGGTCAGGATGATTAAAACGGCTCCGAATGATAGTTGAAACCCGACATCAAATAAATACGCCGGATTGATGATCAACATGATCAAGGCGGCAGCTCCCAGCAGGTTGAGTCCGTCACTTTGTTTCTGAAAACAGCGGGCATACATTAGCAAAACGGCCATGACAGATGCCCGGACTACCGAAACAGCAAAACCGGTAACCCCGGCGTAGGCGGTTAGAATCATCATACAAAAAAGGAATGCCGCCTGACCTCCAAACCGGAACCGCCAGAATAAGGGTACCAGAAACCATATCGGTGCCATCAGAAAACCGACATGCATGCCGGATACCGCCATCAGGTGAGCGAGTCCGGCTCTTGAAAAGGCGGTCTGCCGGTCGCGTTCCAGTCCGGAACGATCGCCGAGTATTACCGCTTTTGCCAAAGTCTTTCTGTCACCGGAAAACAATCCGGAAAGCACCTTGCGGGTCTCACTTTGCCAATAAATCCAGCTGAAACGGTCAGCAACCGGCACAGATTGGGGAATCTCCGAAATATTGGCCACAAGAAAAATTCCGCGTTGCTCCAAAAACCGGCGATAATTAAACTGATGGGGGTTACGGGGTTGATCAACCCTGTTCAATTCTGCTTTTACCGTAACATCTCGACCGAAGGCAAGCTGTTCAATATCCGAACTGTCTGATGAAAAGGCTTCAACTTTAAACGGCTTTCGCCAAGTGGGATACCCCTGAAATGACAAAGAGTCTACCTCCAGCGTGATTCTTGGATTCCCGCTTTGAGTGAGTGTGGACTCGGTTACCGTTCCATGTAATTCAAACTCATGATCACTTTTTCCCAAATCAAGATATTGCGGGGCAGGCCGGGACTCGTGTGCGGTGATCCAGAAGATTCCGATACTGAAGAGCAAGCAAATATATAACAGATGCCCGCCGGATTTTGTCCGCTGCTTTTTTACGGCATGGTTGGCATACAACTCATAAAGGAGTGTAGAGATCAACAGGCACAACATGCCGATAAATGCCGCCCAGAATGATAAATCAACAATGGTGCCTGCCCAAATTCCAAGAGCAAATAACACGGCAATCCGCAGCGCAGGCCATGGCGCCATCGATATAGTCACATCATGATTCATTATAATAAAGAGCAGAACATCATTTTACCCTTACACACCTGTCAATTCTAATCATGAATATTTGGTTTTAAATACACTTATATCCGTTTTTACCTTGATTGCATAGTTTTTTTGTTGCAGATTCCCGTTGACTCGAAACCGAAAATTAAATGAGATTTTTATGATTTCACGTCTCACAACTGTTATCGTTTGCGGACTTTTAGCATGGTCTCTTACGGCATGCGAACCCGGAGACAATGCCGATGACTCAACTGCCGCTGCTCAACAAAAGGACTGGGCGCTTGTAATCCACGGTGGAGCCGGCACTATTTCCCGTGATATGGAGGATGAGCTCCGGGAAATGTATGAGGAAGGTTTAGAAGCTGCGCTTCAAGCCGGTTCAGAAATTCTTGAAAACGGCGGAACAAGTCTTGAAGCTGTTGAAGCTGCCGTCACCATTATGGAAGATGACTCTCTGTTTAATGCCGGCCGTGGCGCCGTATACACCAACGAAGCCCGCCACGAACTGGACGCTTCAATAATGGACGGCTCCAACCTGGAGGCCGGTGCCATAACTGGTGTTACCACGGTAAAAAATCCTATTAAGCTGGCCCTTGAAGTAAAGCAGAATTCCCGCCACATTCTGTTCGCCGCCGAAGGTGCCGAAACCTTCGCCGATGAAACAGATGTTGAGCGCGTCGATAACTCCTACTTTAATACCCAGCGACGGTATGAAGCCCTGCAACGTGCCATGAGTTCCAATGAACTTATGCCGGGACAGGAAGATTATTACTCCGAAGGTCATGATCTCGGAACCGTTGGCGCGGCCGCTTTGGACCAGGACGGTAACCTGGCAGCCGGAACTTCCACCGGCGGACTTACCAACAAAAAGTTCGGGCGGGTAGGCGATGTGCCGATTATTGGCGCCTCCACCTATGCCAACAATAACACCTGCGCCGTTTCTACCACCGGTACCGGCGAGGAGTTTATGCGCAATGTTGTTTCCCACCATGTTTCCGCACTGATGGAATATGCAGGAAAGTCTCTGCAGGATGCGGTTGATCACGTCCTCCACGAGCGTCTCCAGCCCGGCGACGGGGGGATCATTGCTGTAGATCATTCCGGAAATCTGGTTGCAAACTTTACCAGCGAAGGTATGTACCGCGGCACGGCGGATTCCGATGGTGAGTTCAGCGTAGCGATCTGGGATTAATTACCGGATTTCACTTTTTAATTTAGTGTCTGTAAGTAAACCCAAGATGCCATTTGGGAACAACAGGTAATTAAGGCAAAGCAGTAGATTAAGAAAAATTGGGTATTTGGCTCCATGAGTTGCTTTAAACCCAATTACCTGAATTGCTGAATTACCGAATATACTGCACCAGATATTGGCATTTTTTATGATACTAAGCCTGCCGGGCATTGCATCCGGCAGGCTTTTTTGATTATAACCGGTAAATCACACCTGCACTTCCTCTTGAACCGGTTACGATTCAGAGCGTTTTAAAGACCTATCCGACACGTCAAATTCCCAGTTGACCGTCTCGTCACCCTGATCGTACTTATTGGTTGTAAAGCGCAGTACGTTTTCAGATTTCCATTCCAAATCCCGGAAGCGTGGCATCAGAAACATGCGATCGGCATTTCCGGAGCCGCTGTGGTAATCCGGGTCTTCATTTTTCAAGGCTTCGATGATCTCATCCTGCGATAAATAAATGATTTGTTCTAAGCGGTCAAGGTCGTCAATCTTGAGAAAATCACCCTGAGCCCTGGCCGATCCCATCGTATAGGCCAGATACCTGCCATCCGGCGACCATACATCATCTTCCATACTACCGTGTCTGGCTATATCCATCATTTTAAGTTCACCGGTACCGGGAATCAAAATCCCAAATACCGACATGGTGGTAGCCATGGCATAAGTTGTAGTGGTGAAAAATAATTTATCTCCCTCAGGCGATACGGTTGCCCCGCCGAATAAGTCGAACCGCTCCGGAGGTTGTTCAATATCACCAATGGTTACCGGATCCGGAAACCACTCCGACCAACGGGGTTTTACATCGGAGCGCCATTCATCAATGGTATAGATTCGGGTTGAATCCCCCCGGCTGTACTCTACCGTGAAGGATTTATGATCCTCTGCCATTTCCACAGCTTTGTATCTGACATCCCCCGGAACCGAAGGTCGATTCAACAGCACCGCCACACTACCCAAAATCAAAATAATGATGAGGCTGGTCATGGTTAATAACCGGGAACTCATATACTAAATATATTTATTGGTGGGATTGCTTTGTTACCTTCTTTTCCACCACAGGATTTTTGTGCCGCTGAGTACTCAGCAGTATAGTTGCAGACCGGCAATCCTATCGGGTGATGGGTGGGTAGTAGCGGTATGATCTGCAGAAGGCTGCACTCAAGCCCTGCTTTACCGGAGCAACTTAAAAGCCGTGGTTTTCAAATTTTTCCCGCAGCTCCTGAACATACACGCCGATATCGTTTCTCAACTCAAACAGGCGGGCATGAACTTCCAGGTAGAGTTTACGGTCGACGAGTTTGTGTTCATAAATTCCGCGCCAGTACTGAAGCGAAAGGTTGGCAGCCTGTAACGCTTTTTTATTATAGGCGATGTTCGCTCCCATTACTTCCTTATCAAACCCCAGTGAATAACCGGCAGCTATTTTGGAGGCTACCTGCAGGTTTTGGGTGATAAAATCCCGTACGGCCTGCGCATCCAGCGAAAGAGTCCCTGAGTCGGATAATTTCAATAAATCAGCGCTTACCGTACGAGCTTCGTTGTAGATGGGGAGCTGCTCGATGGAACCGTAATCACTCATTACAAAATCATCACTCAGCCGCTTCCATTCTTCACCTTCTTCATCCCACTCATCCAGCTCATCATCGGGATCTTCCCCGAAAATTCCATCGTCGTCTTCATCTTCAAAAAAATCATCTTCTAAATCCATGCCGAATAACGGATCTTCGATATCGTCATCTTCGTCATCCAGGTCTTCGTCATCCGGGAAATAGGATTCTTCGATTAACAGCTCTTCTTCGATAAAGGCGTTGATCGCCTCAATTTTGGAACCATATTCATTCATAAGTTGAACCCACCGGGGCTTATCGGTGCCCTCGGAGTGATCGAAAAAAGCCCGGAGCTTTTTCTGCTCCTTCTCCATCTGGTTGATGTGGGCTTCCCATTCGAATTCGTTCCAGATATCGCCGTCGAATGAATGCATAAATGCCAATTGAAATTAGATAGTTAACTCTGATAACTAATCGTTTAAACGCCGTTGCCAACCGGCTTATTTCAGTGCCGGTGCAACTATAATCGTTTTAATACGCCGGTCATAACAGCTGTCATCTTAGGCTCGGCAATACCGGCTGCCTCAACGACATCTTCAAGGGAAACCGGTTCGAGCGCTTCGGGGAAACATTCGTCTGTAATGACCGAAATTCCGAGTACCTTCATCCCGAGATGCTGTGCCGCGATCACCTCGGGGACCGTACTCATACCCACAACATCCGCACCAATTGTACGCAGAAACCGATATTCAGCCCGGGTTTCGAGGTTGGGGCCGGTAACGGCTACAAACACACCTTCATGCATCCGGATATTATTTTCAAGTGCTACCTCACGGGCCGTTTCAATAAGCTCCCGGGTATACGGCTCGCTCATATCCGGAAAGCGAACCCCGAGTTCATCATCATTGGGGCCGATTAACGGATTATCTCCGAGCATATTGATTTGATCAACAATACACATAATATCCCCGCGCCGGTAATTCGGATTCATACCGCCGCAGGCATTGGAAACCAGTAAATGATCCGCTCCGTTAGCATTTAACACGCGGATCGGGAATACAATATGCTGCAACGTATACCCCTCATAATAATGAAAACGCCCCTGCATAGCTACCACGGTTTTTCCGCCTAACTCTCCGAAAAGCAGGCGCCCCGAATGCGTTTCTACCGTTGAGGTGGGGAAGTGTGGAATTTCATCGTAAGGTATACTCACCTTTACATCCATTTGATCAGCAAGCCTGCCCAGGCCGGTGCCGAGGATAAGCATATATTTCGGGCGGAGGTCAGTTTGCTGCTGTATAAACTGAAGAGCTTCGTCGCGTTTTTTTCTGAATGTTTCTACAGAATCAATGTTTGGCATAATTACTTTTTGAATCAAAATTTTTTTACCCCTGATTCCATAATCCGGGGTCATCTCAGCACAATAACTCTTGTTGTTCTTTTCACTCCGGGCTATTCATGAATTAAGTACATCCGGTAACGGACCAATATATTACAAATCGAAAGATAAATTCTAATCTATATCATCTAAAAGCTCATCAATATCCTCAGCGCCCGGAGCCGGCGATGTACCTGTTTTATTTGCGGCAGATTGGTGGCTTTCTGAGGATTTGTCACTTTTGTCATTTTTTCCGGAGGCTGATGTTTTTTTCTTCTCCGGCAGCTCATCATCTGCTTCATTTTCCGGCGGCAGACTGAAGATAGCCGACTCGTCTTTAGCAAATGACTGAAGGGATTCCTGGGCCATATCGAGATAGGACTTCATGCCCCTGATGATTTCCTCACGGCGATCCAGCAGGCGCATCACACTTTGCCGCACTTGTTGGCGCTGCTGGCGGGCTTCCCGGAGAATATTTTCAGCTTCAATTTCCGCTTTTTCAATTTTGTTGCGGGCTTCTTCCTTGGCTCCGGTTACCCGCTGCTCGGCAGATTGCTTTGCCGTTTGCAAGGTCTCATGCAACGCCTCTTCTACTTTTTCATAATGCTTAAGCTTCTCTTTGAGCTGCGCAATTTCTTTTTCCTGCTCTTTATGTTTACTGATGAGATGCTCCCATTCACTGGAGACAATATTTAAGAATGATTTCACCTCGGCTACATCATAGCCGCGAAGGGACTTCTCAAAAGTCTGTTGTTTAATTTCAAGTGCAGTTAGCTTCATAGTCCTCCAGAGTATGTAATTTCCCGAAAGTTACGTGCCTGTATGATCGATGGCAAGCATTCAGATGTGCGAGGATAACGAATGCGAAGCAAATTTTGTCCCCAAAAGGTTAGCCTCTCTGTTAATCCCGGTTTTTTACTACTTACCCCGCAAACTACCGGTTTAACCTATCCTCCAGTTTAGCAATTCTTTGATCAAGTTTCTTCCGGGTTTTATGTATACCTTCCAGACGCCCCGGCACACTTTGAAGTATTTTTTGATCCCGGTATTTACGCAGCAATTTAAGCGTCATAATCCATAACCCTGCAATAATTGCAAGCAGAGCAATCATCATAAAAACAGCTGCCAGCGGGTCTCCAACCACAATAGTTTCCATTGCCGGGTATTTGATATCAACCTTCGACATAATCTAACGAATGCTTGTAATAAGCTCCGGATGCCTTACGAAAACGGCAAGATCAAGGCGTGGAGAAGGCCTGAAAAGTGCTGAGTATATGTAGTACATGAACATTTTTGGGACGAGCGGAACGAAGATTATGACGATTTCTCAGGGCATTAACTGCGGGTTCGCAGCGTATTTTGCAGTTTCCTGCCCTTTTCAGATTCTGACTCCGACTTTTGCTCCTGCTTTCCGGCTTCAATTTGAGGAGTAAAGTCCTCTTCCGTCGTTATCGCTTCGAGGTTCCGGATTCGCTTTTCGAGGTACTGATGATTCTGCTCCAGCTCGTTAAGCCTGTTTTGGACGTTATCCGGCAATCGCTTAACACTTTTTCGGTCTACAAACAATTTGATCAGTTTATACACCAAATAAAAAAAACCGAGAGAAATAACCGTCCCGGTTATCATTCCGAAGACTGCAACCAATTGTTGTTCCATAATCGCATTCCTAATTTTGCAGACTTAATTGCTCAGGGAGTAACCTGATTAACAAATAATTGAAAAATCCATTGAGAGTAAACCAGTTTACCCATTTACCTTAGAAATTGTTTCAGATAAAAGAGATCAAGTCGACACTCCCGGATTAACCTGGCATGGCCGGGCCCCAAAAATGGCTGTTCCGACCCGTATCATGGTAGCTCCTTCTTCAATAGCGATATCCATATCCTGAGTCATCCCCATCGAAAGGTGCTCCAGCGTAACCGGTTCATCGTACTCGTTTTTGTATTTATCTCTCAGTTCCCTTAGTAACGCAAACTCGCGGCGAATACGCTCCCGGTCTTCGGTTAATGTCGCCATACCCATCAGTCCACGGACGCGGACAGACTTCAGATTTGCGGCGTAGTCCAGCAACGCTTGCAATTGTTCCGGCGGGCAGCCGCTTTTCTGCTCTTCCCCACTGATATTAACCTGTAACAATACATTGATATTGCGGCCGGCAGCTGTAGCTCGTTTTTCGATTTCTTTGAGTGCTTTGATTTTCGGGACCGATTGAATCCAGTTTACCCGATCAACCAGATATTTGATTTTATTAGTCTGTAACTGACCGACCATATGCCAGCTGATTCTGTCGTCCGGAAGCTGCTCCATCTTTTGGGTAAGTTCCTGTACCTTATTTTCACCAAACTCTGTTTGTCCATGCTCCAGGGCGGCTTGAATATCTTCAACCGGTTTCATCTTACTGATGGCCACCAACATAATTTCCTCAGGAGAGCGATTGCACCCATGACAGATTTCTGCAATTCTGGATTTAATATTGTCGAGATTAACAGATATATCGGTATTCATTAAATAATTGTTCTGGTCAGGTTAATAAATCGGAGGTGTAATTCGTTAACAATGATGCAAAATAGGTTTTATTCTTAGTTGAATAAATCTTATCTTTGAGATTCTTTGTAAACATATACGTAGCATATAGGTTGTTAATGCTCAGAACATCGCCGGTAAAAGCACCATCGTGCCTCTCCCCGGCCGGATCAACCTTCACTCAAAAACAGAATGGAGGGCGGCCGGAAACGATATGACCATAAGGGTTGATCATATCTCTGCATTTCTCGATCACCAGGCTCCTCCAACAACCAAGCTGGACTTTGATAATATAGGATTACTTCTGGGTAACGGCTCGCAAAACATTTCCAATATAGTATGCTGCCTTGATGTAACCCCCGAAGTAATAGATGAAGCCCGCCGCCTTAACGCAGAACTCATAGTTGCCCATCATCCACTGATTTTCAAAAAACTTTCCCGGATCAATACTGCTACCGAAGAGGGAAAGATGATCAGCGACCTTCTTAATAATGACATTGCTGTTTTTGCCGCCCATACCAATTATGATGTGGCCAATGATGGCGTCTCGTTTATCATGGCCGAACGTCTCGGGCTCTCCAATACCGGGTTCCTACAGCCGATGCAGGAAAATGACTGCATGCTCGAAATCACTTCAGAGCCTGAAGCGGCGGATCAAGTTCAAACTATTCTGGATCGCTTTGGTGACTCCATTGCCTATTCTTCTTCAGCTGCCGGACAGGCCCATTTCCGCGTGGTTACCCAAAAATATTTACTCAACGAGCTGGACGGAGCCCTGAAATCGGCGGCCAACCAGATCAACAGCTGGAGTTATTCGGTAACGCAGGATCAACCTTCACACGGTCTGGGTGTAATAGGTGAGCTTGAAACCCCTATGAATTCCGGGCAATTTCTGGATTTTCTAAAAGAAACTTTTAACTGCGAACACATTTCCTATAGCGGAAGCCCCGGTAATATTGAACGGGTTGCTTTATGCGGTGGTGCCGGAGCTCCTTTAATTTCCAGCGCACTAAACAAAGCGGACGCCTACGTAACCGCAGACTTGAAGTACCACGAATTTTTTACCGGCAAAAGCGACTTTCTTCTGGCTGATATCGGCCATTATGAAAGTGAGATACCGGCAGTAGAAGAACTTGCAGAGCGAATCAGCCAGCGCTTTCCGGAGCTGGCCGTTCATGTAACGAGTGTTAACACGAACCCCATAAAACATCACTGATACCTTGACTACAAAAACATCCGAAAACAAAACCAGCACTAAAGATATCCTTCAACAACTGGCAAACCTGCAATACATCGACTCCCGTATCGATGAGCTAACCCGTATGCAGGGGGATCTGCCCGAAGAGATCATGGATATCGAAACAGAGGTAGCACGTCTCGAAGCTCAGGAAAACCGGATTAAAGCCGAGCAGAAGGAGCTTGAGCTGGAAAAATCCAACCTTGAGCTGGAGATCAAAGATTCCGAGGCACTGATCAAGAAGTATGAAGATCAGCAGATGAATGTGCGGAACAACCGTGAGTACGACGCTCTTACCAAAGAGATCGATTCTCAGAAACAAGCTATGGAGAATGCCAACTCCCGGCTTGAGGAAATAGCCATGCTTAAGGAAGAGCATGCTAAAAGTCTGGAGGAAATTCAGCAGAAACTCGAACAAACCCGGGATGAGCTGAAAACCAAAAAGGAAAAGATGGATGAGTTGGTCGAAAGCAACAAGTCCGAGGAACAGGAGCTGCAAAAGAAACGGGAAGAAGCGGCCGGTAAAATCGATCAGCGATATCTGAAAAGTTATGAGCGTCTTCGCAAAGGACTGAATAACGGTAAAGCCGTTGTGCCGATGGAAAAAGGCTCAAGTAACGGTGTGATGCTGCCTCCTCAAACCCAGGTAGAGGTGCGCCGCATGAATAAAATCGTTATTGATGAAAACAGTGGCAGAATTGTAGTTGATCCCAGCTTCTTTGAAGAAGCCGAAAAACAAGTGAAGTAAGGTGTAAACCGGTTTTTCGTTATAGAATTACAGGCGTTGCCGGGTAATCGCCTCCGACCATAATCGGGGGAGGAAAGTCCGAACACCTACGAACACCGCGCCCCGGGAAACCGGGGGTTTCTGCCCTCATATGGGCAGGAAACGGAAAGTGCCACAGAAAACAGACCGCCTTGATGTGAACCATCGAGGTAAGGGTGAAAAGGTGAGGTAAGAGCTCACCGCTCCGGTTGGCGACAACCGGAGGCACGGCAAACCCCGCGGGGTGCAAGATTAAGCAGGCAGTGTGCCGTTCGTCACACAACTGCCGGGTAAATCGCATCAGATAAATGATTGCCATCCGCTATCCGGCGGATACAGAATTCGGCTTACAGGCAACGCCTGATTATTTTTAGTGGGAGGCCTTCCGTCCGTTGGCAAAGAAAAACTGTGAGCTTCTTGTGTAATCTTACGTTCTGAGTTCGATTCTAATTTTTTCTACTATCTGGTGACTTTTGGGAATTAGAGGTGCCTGTTGCTGGTTGCTGGTATGAAAAATTAATCAAACTACAGATACGTACCGGTTTGATGCAATATTGGTATCGCAACGCTTTATGTTAGCTGGTTCAGGGGATGACAACCCAATACTGTTGTCAGTTATCAGCTTCACACCCATCCATTTCCGTTGACTTCAGTGCGTGTTGCACAACTATCAAATATTTGCTCTGTTTTATGGCAGGATTTTTCCCCGCGCGACGAAGTCGCGCTGTTTTCCCCCAGCAGCCCATGTCATCTCGACTGGAGGCGAGGCTTAGATAAAGCCCTTTGGCTCGGTGTATTTCGAGCCGTAACGGAGAGATCTGTTAAATCAAGCAACTACCTCTCCACAAGGCTTCAACCAAATGCAGTCAAATAAAAACAGCAGTTGATGGCTGAGTAGTTGCTCATTTGGCGGCAGATC
>SLQI01000379.1 GCA_007131535.1 Balneolales bacterium
AACGTATGGATGGGGTCCATAATCGTAAATTTTAAAGATAAAATAGTACAAAAAATTTGCGATGCTATTTTTAAAGCTTTATCATTGGAAGCTCTGTTCAACAGCAAACAAAATCGCAGTAGATCCGTGCCAACGATTCAACAATTAATCAGAAAAGGCAGAAAAAATAAACCGGTGAAAACAACAGCACCGGCTTTGAAAAACTGCCCGCAGCGACGCGGCGTTTGTACCCGCGTGTATACCACTACGCCAAAAAAGCCGAACTCGGCACTGCGTAAGGTTGCGCGTGTTCGCTTAACCAATGGAATTGAGGTTACCGCATATATTCCCGGTGAGGGCCACAATCTGCAGGAGCATAGTATTGTGCTGGTTGAGGGCGGCCGGGTAAAAGATTTGCCGGGTGTAAGGTATCACGTTGTGCGTGGTGCATTGGATACCGCAGGTGTTGAAGAGCGGCGTCAGGGACGTAGTTTGTACGGCACCAAGCGACCGAAAAAATAAACAAGTTTTAATTCTTAGTTGTATCTATAATGCGTAGACGTAGAGCAGAAGTCAGGGAGGTAACTCCTGATCCATTATACGCAGACAAGCTGGTAACCCGGTTTGTCAATAACCTGATGCGTGACGGTAAGAAAAGTACCGCAATGAAAATTTTGCGTCAGGCTTTTTCCGTAATTGAGGAAAAAACCGGAAAAGAAGGGCTCGAAGTTTTTAAAGAAGCTCTTGAGAATGCGTCGCCTGTAATAGAAGTAAAGGGTAGACGTGTAGGCGGATCTACCTACCAGGTTCCGGTTGAGGTGCGCCCGGATCGCCAAACAACCCTTAGCATGCGCTGGTTGATTGATTCAGCACGTCAGCGTAATGATAAATCCATGGCAACCCGCCTGGCCCGCGAATTGATGGACGCGGCGAATAACGAGGGTGGCGCCATACGTAAAAAAGATGAAACACACCGAATGGCTGAAGCCAATAAGGCGTTTGCCCACTTCCGATTTTAAATAGAGATAGTTTATACTGTTATGTCAGTTGAAACAAAAGAAACCGCGAAAATAATAGAGCAGCTCAAAAAGACCCGTAATATCGGGATCATGGCTCATATCGATGCCGGTAAAACAACCGCAACAGAGCGGATTTTATATTACACCGGCATTACACATCGTCTGGGGGAGACTCACGACGGTGCTGCTACCATGGACTTCATGAGCCAGGAAAAAGAGCGTGGTATTACCATTACTTCCGCTGCAACTACCTGTAACTGGAAGGACCACCGGATTAATATTATTGATACTCCCGGCCACGTAGATTTTACTGTTGAGGTAGAGCGTTCGCTTAGAGTTTTGGACGGTTCTGTTGCCGTCTTCTGTGCTGTTGCCGCAGTTCAGCCTCAGTCTGAGACCGTATGGCGTCAAGCTGACAAATATGGTGTGCCGAGGATGGCATTCGTTAACAAGATGGATCGGACCGGTGCCGACTTTTTTAATGTATTGGATAAAATGAAGTCCAGGCTGAGTGCAAATCCGGTCCCATTGCAGATCCCGATCGGAGCCGAGGATAATTTTCGCGGGGTAGTGGACCTGATTACTATGAAGGCATATATCTGGGATGATGAAAGTTTCGGCATGAAGTATGATGAAGTGCCCATCCCGGATGATCTCCAGGCGAAGACCGACGAATATCGTAAGATTATGATCGAGTCCATCGCCGATCAAAATGAAGAGTTGCTCGAAAAATACATCTCAGATGAAGAGATTTCTGAAAAGGAGATTGTTGATGCTCTTCGTGAGGCAACTGTAAATCTGGATATTACGCCTGTTCTTTGCGGGTCCGCCTTTAAAAACAAAGGTGTGCAGGCACTTCTTGATGCCATTGTGGCTTACATGCCATCCCCGCTTGACATACCTCCGGTAGAGGGTAAAGACCCTGAAGATGATTCGCAGAGCCTTAGTAGAAAAGCCTCGGTAGATGAGCCTTTTTCAGCGCTGGCTTTCAAAATTATGACTGACCCGTACGTCGGAAAGCTGACGTTTGTTCGGGTTTATTCCGGTCAGATTGATTCCGGATCATACGTAAAAAATACAACTACCGGAAAGCGTGAGCGGGTAGGTCGCTTGCTGAAAATGCATGCCGACAGCAAGGAAGAGCTAAAGACGGTTCGAGCTGGTGATATTTGTGCGGTAGTCGGTATCAAAGATGTAAAGACCGGGGATACTTTGTCTGATGACAAGAACCCTATCATCCTTGAGCAAATGGTATTTCCGGAACCGGTGATTAAATTGGCTGTGGAGCCAAAGACTAAAGCCGATAATGATAAATTGACTTCCGGACTTGCCAAGCTTGCAGAAGAAGATCCGACATTTAAAGTCAATGTTGATGATGAAACCGGTCAGACCACAATTGCCGGTATGGGTGAGCTTCACCTGGAAATCATTGTCGATCGCCTGAAGCGTGAATTTAAGGTAGAGGCAAATGTGGGTAATCCTCAGGTATCATACCGTGAGGCAATCACCAAGCCGGTATCTCATAGAGAAACCTATAAAAAGCAGACCGGTGGTAAAGGTAAGTTTGCTGATATAGAATTTGAGATTTCACCCCTTGAAGGTCATACCGGGTTCGAATTTGAGGATGAAATCGTAGGCGGCGCCATACCCAAAGAATTCATTCCGGCCGTTGAAAAAGGATTTAAAGAAGCCCTTAATACCGGAATTCAAGCCGGATATACAATTGAAGGGATTAAAGTACGGCTCTTTGACGGCTCCTATCACGATGTTGACTCGGATGCGGTGAGCTTTGAAACATGTGCCAAGCTTGGATTTCGTGATGCCGCTCGTAAAGCCGGTCC
>SLQI01000243.1 GCA_007131535.1 Balneolales bacterium
AATGGTGATTTTATTAACCGTCAGCCTGGTTTGCCAGGCCGGCAGTTTTGTTAATGATAATTAAAACTCAAAACCCGATTCTTTTCGTCGGGTTTTGAATGCAGAACAGAACTTATGCCTGCTACATCCACAGAAGCCACTATCCTCGATTATCTTAAAGAAGTTGAAGATCCGGAAATACCGGTCCTTAATGTCGTGGAGATGGGAATTGTGCGATCGGTAGAGCTGGAAGAAGACAGGGTAGTAGTACGCATCACACCAACCTACTCCGGATGCCCGGCCATGAATGCCATTGAGCAGGCAATCCGCCTGAAGTTGGTTGAGAAGGGATTTGCCAACCATCAGGTTCGCACCGATTATACACAGGCCTGGACAAGCGACTGGATCACCGATGAAGCAAGGGAGAAGCTTCGAAATTACGGTATCGCCCCGCCGGATGAACGTTCCATTGAAGGCCGCTTCACCGAACTTGATGAAAAAGTAATCGCCTGCCCCTACTGCAATTCGATTGAGACCCGTCTGGAAAGCAAATTCGGGTCAACGGCATGTAAAGCGCAGTATTTCTGTGAGGGATGCCGTCAGCCATTCGAGCATTTTAAGTGCATCTAACCCGGAACCACCGGAACTCAATACGGTCTGGGATAATCGAGGCATTGTTGTGAGACAAACTTCTCTTGTGGCAGAATGGCCGCCGTCAGCATACCCATTCCAGGCAAGTTGGGAAAAACACATCCGGTATCCAGGCCCAGCATATATTTATTGACCAGCGGTTCCGGAACCGGTGTATGGCCGAATACTACCTTTTTTTCCCACACAGTTTTTTTAACATCCAGGTGAGAACGCTGCCAGAGAAACTCATGCCAGTATTGTTGATTTGCAACTGCTTCACGAATGGTCATATCCGGCGGCAGGCCTGCATGTACAAAAAAGTAGTCTTCGGTTTCGTAGTACATGCGGGTGTTGTAAATAAAATGATAATGCTGGTAGGGCAGGTCCGGATTAGTGAATTTATTGCCGTACGACATTAGCGTATCCCGGCCACCGTTATGAAACCATAAAGCTGTATCCCCGGTTTGAAGAGCATCGATCATCATCTGCTCATGGTTCCCTCTCAACATCACACAATTAACATTTTTGCTGAAATCAAGCAGCAGGTCAATCACCGATTTGGAGTCCGGACCGCGATCAATGTAGTCTCCCAGAAAAACAAAAGTGGCTGTCTGAAAAGGTATTAGTTTTTTAAGAAGCGCTTCAAGACTTTTGGGACAGCCGTGTATATCCCCTATTACAACCAGTTGCTGATCTTCAGCCATCAAATTCTTTTCTTGTATTTGAGGATTTATCTATAAGCCCTCGCCCTTTTTTTACAATACGATTTTGGCTGACTAAACTTTCAAGGGTGGCATCAAGAATACCGTTTACAAATCGACCGGATTTACCGGTAGAGAACTTTTTGGCCAGCTCAATAGCCTCATTAATCGTAACCTTAGGTGGAATGTCTTCAAATGTAAGCATCTCACAAACAGCCATTCTAAGAATCATCCGGTCAATGGTAGCAAGCCGGTCGATTTCCCAGTTCGCTACATGTGCCTTAATTTGTTCATCGGCTTCCCCGGCCGTGGCTACCGTACGGAGATAAAGCTTTGAGGCAAAGTCTAAACTCTCTTTATCTTCCTTATGCGCAGGCTTAATAATGGTTTCCAGTATATGCTCATCATTGTGATGACCTATTTCCCTGGCATACAAAGCTTTTAATACGGTTTCACGTGCAAGTCTTCGGGTATTCATACCTCATACTTAGATTAATAAAGTGCAAAAATACAAAACTTATGGGTTAAAAAGACAGAGCAAATACATGATTTTACGCAGCCGGAGTTCATACCAATAGACCATACGACTATTTTAGTATATGGTTGGTTTTTTGGATTTATTTGAGTTGTCGCCGTTAGTAAATATTCACTTTGGTATTTCGGGTTTTCTAAGGGGTTGGTCGTTTAACCGGCTGATATGGTGCTGCTTAATTTCAGTTACAAGAGATTCCGCCTTATTATGGATACGAAGTGCCTCTTTGTGTTCACTCCGGACAAATCCCTGTTCTACGGCGTTG
The DNA here is from genome assembly GCA_007131535.1 of Balneolales bacterium. Taxonomy (GTDB): domain Bacteria; phylum Bacteroidota; class Rhodothermia; order Balneolales; family Natronogracilivirgulaceae; genus SLJN01. Next base: position 2,108 of record SLQI01000243.1, read on the forward strand.
GTTATAAAGGTTTCCAGCGCATCAAAGTAGCCGTCTATATTGAGCAGTCCGCAGGGTTTTTGATGTATTCCCAACTGCGACCATGTAAGGATTTCAAACAACTCATCCAGGGTACCGAAGCCACCCGGCAGTGCAATAAATGCATCTGCCTTTTCCGCCATCAAGGCTTTTCGTTCATGCATTCCGTTGACGATGTGCATCTGAGTCAGACCGTTGTGGGCTACTTCCCTGTCAACTAACTGCTCGGGTATGACGCCGATTACCGAGCCTCCCTCACCGATTACGGTATCAGCTATGGCGCCCATAACCCCGATCTTAGCCCCGCCATATATCAAGCCCATATTGTTTTGAACAAGCAACTTTCCAAGCTGTTCAGCCTGACGTATATAGACATCATCTCTGCCGGAACTTGATCCGCAGTACACACAAACGATTAGTGAAGGGTTTGCACTCAAAATTTGTAGATTGAATTCACAGGGAATACCATACATAAAGGCTGAATGCCAATTTAATTGTTTTATCGATTATTTTTAACCTGCATTATGCACCAGGAAAATTTGTAAATAGGGCATCCTCAAAAAGTCGAGCCATTCCGAACTATGCAAGATAAAAGACCAATCGTGCAGCTGTGATGATGTGTACTGATTAGTTTTAGTTCTTTTGCTGTTCGTCCAAAATTTGAGGTATCCCCCGTCGGTAGGATAATCAAGTTGAGCACCCGTGTAACAACCT
>SLQI01000437.1 GCA_007131535.1 Balneolales bacterium
AGAGAGCCAAAATTGCGTATCAGCATACGGGAGGTTTCAATCACATTGAGCTTGTTGGACCCGGTTCGCAACAAAATGGCAAGCAGTTCGGCATTGGAAAGACTTTCCGCGCCGTAACGCTGCAGCTTTTCCCGGGGCTGTTCGTCCTGCTCAAGATCTTTTACGGTGGTGTGCCGATACTCCGGATACTCAGTCGATCCCATGAATTTATTGTTTTATCTGCGAATGGTGTTCGGGTATCTGAAAGTAAACCAATGAGGCTCATCAACCCATAATTCAGATACCTGTATGTAAAGAGCAGCAAAAAGACAAACCCTTACATCATACCCGGTACGTCCCGTACTTCAATCGAACAATTCGGAATAGATCACTGATGCCGGCGATTCATTCGCCACCACCCATAAGGGGCTCATTGATTGCACGGATACTGGCGCTCGGCAGCCCTTCGGGGTAGGTTTTTTTAATCCGGTTGAGCGCGTTGATGACCATCTCCAGATGCCGCTCTTTGGAGTTTTGATAAAATGACTGTGCGGCACCGCTGAGTTTAGGTTTGCCGTGCAGCGGCTTGTCACTTACGCAAAGCAGGGTGGCGTGTGGAATCCGGTAGCGAAAACCATTGGCCGCAATGGTGGCCGACTCCATGTCTATAGCAATGCTGCGGCTGACGTGAATCTCGCTGACGGTTCGTTTTTTTGTGAACTCCCAATTCCGGTTGGAGGTGGTGTAAACCGTGCCGATACGGTAGTTCATTTCATCCTCTTTTAATGCATCCTCCAGATAAAGATTCAACAAGTGAGTTGGGGTGATCGGAACGTTGAGGGGGAGCAGATCATCCAGAACACGATCATCCCGCATGTAGTCGGCCGCCAGCACAAAATCACCGATTTCCTGATGATTCCGGAGTCCGCCGCAATGGCCTACCATAACCATGGCATCCGGCCGGAGAACGGCGATGTGATCAGTACATGTTTTGGCATTGGAAGGGCCAACGCCAACGTTGATCAGCGTAAAGCCCATATTGTTTTCCTGTTTATGGTGATAAGCCGGCATTTGCACCTGGCGGTCCGGAGTAATACAGTCTGGAAATCTCTGTTTGAACACATCCATGTGCATATCGTAATTGGTAAACAGGATGTATCGCTGGAAGTCTTCAGCTTTGGTCCCGGTGTAATGCTCGAGCCGGTCAATCGAGAGATCAATACGCTCGGCCCGGAACAGGAACATTTTTTTCTGGGTAAAATCCCAGTCGTCCTCGTCAAGACTTTCGAGCAGTTCGGGATCATTGAGTGAAATAGCAGGCCGGGAAGGAGCTATTTCGATTTCGGCGCCACTTTCCAGTAGTTTGCTGAACTCGCGGATCAAATACCATCGTATGGCATGAGGCCGGGCAAACTCACCTTCGATCCGGGGGTTGTGTTCCGACCAACTTCGTGTTACGGATGCCTTAGGGTAATACCCTTTATAATATACAGACTCCATATTATCACAAGCCTGTTCAGCTTGTGCAGTGATATCACTATTATTACTTCCGGCTTTGATATAAAAGGTATTCTGATCGTTAGAACTCATAAAACTTAAACTTTTTAATACTATGTCTGATAATACACTAAAGCCCTGGAAAGTCCTTTCCCGCACCCAGGATTATGAATGTCCGGTATGGAATGTGGTTCGGAAAGAAGTTATCTCTTCAAACGGTCAGATAAAAGGAAGCTTTTACGTAACTGAAACACGACCGTGGGTCAATATTCTTGCTTTGGATGAACAGGAAAATGTAATTCTGGTAGAACAGTATCGCCACGGCATTGAGGAGGTAACTTATGAAATACCTGCCGGAGTAGTGGATCAGGACGATTTTTCCGGTCTTGAAAGTGCCAAAAGAGAGCTCAATGAAGAAACCGGCTATGAAAGCAGCCGTTGGACCTGGCTGGGAAAAATCTCATCCAACCCGGCTATTATGAATAATTGGTGTGATCTATATCTGGCGGAAAACTGCCGGAAAGTAAATCATCAGAATACAGACCCCAAAGAGGAAATACGTGTGCATGTCGTTTCTCAGGATACATTTATTCAGTATATCGAACAGGGGAAGATTCACCACGCTCTGGCACTTGCTACCGTAAGTAAATGGTTGATACACCAGGATCGTAAATCGTGAAACATTTCAAGTTGTAGTAAAAGGAGGAAAAAAACTTTAGTGACTAAACTCACCCCCCCCGGCCTCCTCTCTGGTGCATCCAGAGAGGGGTGACTCAGGAAAGACTGCATGGGGGTTTATTAATCCGGTAGCCGATAGCCGGCATCTAAAAAGTATGTTTAGGTTTAATTTGTCAGCCACTAAGTTCCCTTTCCTAAATGAATTAGAGAGGGGAACGGGGTGAGTTTAGTCCAAGCTCAGGATTTAACCGGAAGGTCATATAAGGAAAAGCCGGGGAACGCAATTTAACCGATTTAAAAATATTTCATAACGTTTGGGACAGCTGTGAACAGGAATATAAAATGTGCTGTTGCGTAAATTCAGAGGTTTGCTTAAATAAGTTAAATTCGAACTCTAAATCATTTCGTTATGGTATCTGTAGGAGATAAAATAGATATTGAATTCCCGCTCAAGGTGTTGAAAAATGGCGAGGAGCAGGAGATGAAATTTTCTGAGCTTCTGGATCGCCCTACCGTTGTCTCGGTGTATATGAAAAACAATACCAGCGGTTGTGATTTGCAGAATCAAAGTCTGGCCGAACATTACGCCGAATTTGACCGGAAAGGATACAATGTATTGGCTATAAGTAAAGATACCTGCCGATCCCATAAGAACTATGCGGATAAGCTGAACATTCCCTACCTGCTGGCCTCAGATCCCGATTATAATTTTGCGCAGGCCACGGATTCAATTGTTGAAAAGAAGATGTACGGAAAAACATTTAATGCTCCCTCTCGTTCGGCTTATGTTATTGATACGGACGGCACCGTTTTGGGTGTGGTTGAGAAAGTGAATACCAAAGCCCATGCCGACGAATTATTTGAGTTGATTAATTCTCTGTAAGTTTTCCATCAAAGTTTATTAGTTCATGAAAGCGCTCGTTATTGTTGAGTCGCCGACCAAAGCGCGGACGATTAAAAAGTTTTTGCCGAAGGACTACGAAGTAGATTCCTGCAACGGCCACATCAGAGACCTTCCTGCTTCAGCCAAAGAAGTCCCCCCGAAATACAAAAAAACCAAGGCAGGGCAGCTCGGCATAGATGTCGACAATGATTATAAACCCCTGTATGTAACTCCCGGCAATAAGAAAAAGACGGTTAAGCAGCTTAAGGACAAATTAAAGGAAGCTGATGAGTTAATCCTGGCGACGGACGAAGATCGTGAAGGAGAAGGTATTTCATGGCATTTGGTGGAACAGCTCAAGCCTAAAGTGCCGGTGAAGCGGATGGTGTTTCATGAGATCACCAAGGAAGCCATTCGGCAGGCACTTGAGGAGTTCAGGGAAATTGATATGAACCTGGTACATGCTCAGGAAGCGCGCCGTATCATTGATCGACTTGCGGGGTATACGATTTCTCCGCTGCTATGGAAGAAAATCGCGCCCGGCCTTTCTGCCGGACGGGTGCAGTCGGTAGCCGTTGAGCTGCTGGTAAACCGCGAGCGGGAGCGAATGAAATTTCGCAGTGGTACGTACTGGGGGATTAAAGCGAGCCTGACACCGGATACCAATGCCAAAAAACCTTTTGCCGCCGACCTTCAGAAATTAAACGACAAGCGGGTTGCAACCGGAAAAGACTTTGATGAATCCACCGGAAAGCTCAAAAAACCGGATTCGGTTGTGCTTTTGGATGAAGAAAATGCCGGCGACCTGAAATCAAAGCTTGAACAAGCCGGATGGTCTGTAACCGAAATCGAAAGTAAAAAACAGAAGCGCAAGCCGGCTCCACCCTTTATTACTTCGACCCTTCAGCAGGAAGCCAACCGTAAGTTTGGTTTTTCAGCAGGCCAGACGATGCGAACGGCTCAGCGTCTGTACGAGGAAGGTTTTATCACCTATATGCGTACCGATTCGACCAACCTGAGCAAGCAGGCTATTGAGGCTGCCCGCTCGGCGGTGGTAAATATGTATGGCGACGATTATCTCCATAAGGATGTGCGGCAGTACGGCAGCAAATCCAAAGGAGCTCAGGAGGCTCACGAAGCCATCCGGCCGGCCGGAAGCACCTTCCGTACTCCAAAAGAAACCGGGCTGAGCGGCGAGGCGTTTAAGCTGTACGATATGATCTGGAAGCGAACCATGGCCACGCAAATGGCCGAGGCGAGCCTGGAATTCCAGAATGTCACCATCCGGGCTGAGTGGGAAGATGAAGGCGAAAAGCAACATGCCGATTTCCGGGCAAGCGGCAAGAAGATTTTATTTCCGGGTTTTTTCAGAGCGTATGTTGAGGGAAGTGACGATCCGGATGCCCAGCTGGAAGACCAGGAAAAAACGTTGCCTGAGCTGAAAAAAGATCAGCAGGTAGATTGCAAGGAGCTGGAAGCCGAGTCTCATCAAACCAAGCCACCGGCAAGGTATACGGAGGCAACGCTGGTCAAACAGTTGGAACAGGACGGCGTGGGACGACCGAGTACGTACGCGACGATCATCACCACGATACAGGATCGCGGATATGCGTACAAACAAGGCAATGCCCTTGTACCCACGTTTACGGCTTTTGCGGTTACCGAACTCCTTGAAAAGTTTTTTCCGGATTTGGTAGACCGGGATTTTACCTCCGAAATGGAGCAGAAACTCGATGAGATTGCCATGGGCAAGCAGGATTCTCTTACCTATATCAAGTCGTATTACGAAGGAGAAACCGGCTTGAAAGAAGTGGTGGATCAGCAGGAGGCTCATATCAAGCCGCAGGAAGCCCGCAAAATTGAACTTCCGCTGGAAGGCTTGAACGGCATGAAACTGTTTGTGGGGCGATACGGTCCGTATGTACAAATGGAAGAAGGGGAGGATACACTTTCCACCTCTATTCCGGTAGACCTGGCCCCGAGTGATATCACTGTCGAAAAGCTGCAGGAGTTGATTAAAAAGCAGGAAGAAGGCCCCGAGTCCCTGGGAACCGATCCGGAGACTGGAAAGCCGGTATATTTACTTACGGGGCGATACGGTCCTTATGTACAGCTTGGCGATGCCGAAGAGGGCAAAAAGCCTAAACGTACTTCGCTTTTAAAGGGAATGCAGCCTGAGGATGTGGATTTAGAACTGGCACTTAAACTACTTTCACTGCCGAGAAGTCTGGGCAACCATCCGGAAACCGGCAAAGAGATACGTGCCGGGGTTGGCCGATATGGGCCGTTTGTAGTACACGATGGTACGTTCAAGTCGCTCGGAAAAGATGATAATGTACTCGATGTGACTCTGGAACGTGCCGTTGAGCTGCTCAAGCAGAAAAGTAATAGCCGCCGGGGTTCATCTACGCTTAAGGATCTCGGTACGCATCCGGAGACGGATGTGGAAATCAAAGTATTGACCGGGCGGTACGGGCCGTATATCAAATACGGTAAGAAAAATATCAGCATCCCGAAGGATATGGAAGCCGAATCACTGACAATGGCTCAGGCTGTGGATTTGATCAAACAGAAGATGTGAAGCCTTTAACCCAAAACCGGAGTTTGATGTGAAGGGAAGCAGAAAATACTTCATCTACCCGGATAACCTGAATATCCTGGATCTGGCCACCCTTGTTTCCATGTACCGTTCCCGCGGACAGCCAATGCAGGCTACTGCAGGAGAGTACTTCGCATGTTGTGATACCCGGAGGTTGGTGAAAGAGGCCAAATACTGGTTCGGTCTGTACTATAGCCAAAAGGCATGGGATGAATATCTGACGCCAGACAGTGGCGGCTATCCGTTAACGGATGTGGAAATGGAGATAATGGCCAGGGTTTGCTTCCCGACGGAAGACAAAGCCCCGGAGCGCCGGGAAGTAGAAGAGAGTCTGGATATTGTTCCGCAGCTGGGCTTTTTGATAATAAACGATCTCAAGCAGTTCGGTTTTCTGGAAGAAGATGAACAGAAACTGATGTATATCACTCCTCAGGGAGAGGCTGCATTACAGGGCATCGCTTCACGGGTTTTTCAAAAGCCGTTTTCTGCGGAGCTGTTTCAGGCCAAGGGAGCCCAAAAAGATAAACCGGAAATTAAACGAGCCGAAAAACAGTCTGACCGGCAAATCAAACTGTTCTGACCGGCAGGCTAACTTCAAATTGAATTCCGTCAATTGCCGAATTGCCGGTCATATATACCTTGCCGTCCAGCCTCTCAGCAATTAGCAACGCCCTGGGCAGACCAAGCCCGAGGTGGCGTGCCTTGGTTGTGATGAAAGGAATAAAAATCCGCCGGGTAAGTGATTTTGGGATGGGTTTGCCAAAATTGGTTATCCGGATACGCCCTTCTTTGTAAGTTTCTATGATAATTTCATCAAGCTCACCTTCGGTATGCTCCGTCGCATTTTTCAATAGCTCGGAAAGGATGGATTGCAGCATAACGAAGTCGGTTTGCAGATTTGGAATGCCGTCCTCGGTTTTTACGTGAATTCGTTTCTTGTGCTTGCGGGGCAGGGCCTGGACCAAATCTTTAATCAGACCGGAAAGATCAATATTTACCGGGTTGGGGTCCGTGGAAAGGGTAAAGTTTTCCAGTTTGTCAAGAATGGATCGTATCTCATCAAAACCCAAATCAATTGCATCCAAATCAATTCCGGCTTCCTCCGCTTTTTCTTTGTCAATCATTTCGAAAAAGCCGGTAATGCCGGTTAACGGAGAGCGCACCCGGTGGATGAGCACTTTGGCCATCTCACGGGCCACGAGTAATAAATCAGGAGAGATGATGGGTTTCAACGGCCTGAGGATGTGCCGGTAGTATGTGTGCTTATCAGTGGTGATGCGATCCTCGATAACCCTGTAACTGCGCCCTTTGATGTATAAAATGGATGAGGAGCTTTCTCCGTGAAGATAGGGCTCGAAGAGTTCCTGAAAAGTGACTGTTTTCAGGGTTTTTAAACCATAGCCCAGATTTTTTACAGCCGCCTTATTGGCGGTCACAATCTTGTGGGTGGAGCTGTCGCTCAACAAAGTAGGTTCGGTGAAGCCATCTATAAGCTGCTTGATATGCTGTTCCATAAAAACGATCTGTTCCTGCTGTTGTATAGCGGAGTTTACGTTGTTCTGCATTCAGGAGCAATTCCTGGAAAAATATGCCTGTCGGTTATATAGGCCAATTCTTCAAAAATGTGGTTTAATCACATTTTACCGGGATTTTAAAATTCTGGCATACCACTTGCCTGTGGTTATGCTCGTGTCACAAAAATCAGATTAGAATTGTCATGAAATTTGTAGAAAACGAGCACACGCGGCTTCTTGGAAACGCAATGGATGCTTATACGCTGCGCCAGCGTATGACCACTACCAATATTGCGAATATGGATAATCCGGAATATAACCGGGTTGGAGTCTCATTTGAAGAAGAACTACAGGATGCTGAAGGACGCAACCTGGATCAGATAAATGCTGAAGTGGTGGAGCATGAACAAAGGCCGGTCATGGAAGATGAAATGATGGAAATGGCCGATACTCAAATCCGGGTGCAGCTGGTCACGCGTTCACTGAGGCACAACTTTAACATGTTACGCTCGAGCATAACCGGTCGGGCACATTAATTAACATTTAGTAACAAATAGCTATGGATCGACTTTTTACCACGTTTCGGACGGCTTCTGACGGGATGAGTCATCAACGCCAAATAGTTCAGGCGTCTTCGGAAAATATTGCCAACGTAAATACAACGCGAACGGCAGACGGCGGAGGCCCTTACCGGCCCAAAATTGTTGAAAGCATCCAGGGTGATCGGCGGGAGTTCCAGCGTATGCTGCAGGAGTCGTTGCTCGACTTGCGCCATACCCGGGATGAGCACCTTGAGTCTCCGGATATCAGGCACCTGGAAGGCTCTCAGAATTTCGGGCCGAATTCGGAAGTGATTGAACAGGAAAAGTTCCGCTATGAATACGACCCGGAGCACCCCGATGCCGATGAAAACGGTATGGTTCGCTATCCCGATCTCGATCTGGCTGAAGAGATGACCCGTCTGATCAGCGCCAATCGAATGTATGAAGCCAACATGGCGGCAGTTCAGGCCGAAAAGGAAATTATCACTCGATCATTTGAAATCTAATAACCCCCAAAGTTAGTTTATCATGGAGTTAGCAAGAGTTAATGCCCTTACAAATATCGTATCAGCACAAAAAAGTAAATCTAAAGGACTATCTGAGTTAATCGGTAAAAACCTCACCGATGCCGAACAAAATATGATTAACCATCAATTCCCGGCAGGTTCGAATGATAAACTGGAATTATATATGAATTCCGGTGATACCCGAACCGAGCAGCCGGCTTCCAAAGGTGGAAATGTAGACTTTAGAATCTAACCGGTAAATACTTGCTATGGAAGACTCAGCGTTACAATTCAGGATACAGGACGGAGACCGAAGCGAGGTATTCGGCAGGCGGCGTGAAATCAGGCCGGAAGCCGAAGAGCGAACCTTCGGCGATATGGTTACCGATGCCATCAACTCGGTTGATGATGCAAAAAAGACGGCTGATCAGAATGTAGAGGATTTTGTTTCCGGTAAAACGGAAAATGTTCATGATGTGATGCTATCCCTCGAAAAAGCTGATATCAGCTTTCAACTCATGCTCGAAATACGCAATCGTGTAGTTGAGGCTTATCAGGAATTATCACGAATGCAGATATAATCCCCTATTATGAGTGCCTTCTCTGATTTTTTCAGCAGATTTTTCAGTCCTTTAAACACCGCCCAAAAAGTGCTGTTCGGCTTATTTGTCGTCGGTATCATATTGGTCTTCAGCCTGTTGTTTTATTGGGCGCTAAGGCCCGACTATGCCTTGTTGTTCGGCAACCTCGGGTCATCCTCTGCCCAGGAAATAGTAGAAGACCTGGATAGCGAAGGAGTTTCCTACCGACTCGAAGATGGTGGCAGCTCCATTTTAGTTCCGCGGAACCGCGTCCATGACCTTCGTCTTCAGTATGCCAGCCAGGGTGCAGCTTCATCAGATCACAGCGGTTATGAACTGTTTGATGAAACTACTCTGGGGATGACCGACTTTATGCAGCGGGTTAACAAGAAAAGGGCGATCGAAGGCGAGCTGGCTCGTACGATCAGCAGCCTTTCACAGGTGGAAAGCGCGCGTGTGCATCTGGTTTTGCCGGAGCGCAATCCTTTTGAAAGTCAACAGGCTGAAGCCACCGCATCTGTAATTCTAAGTCTGGATCGAGGGCGAGAACTCAGGCCTTCACAAGTTGAGGGCATCGCTTCTCTGGTTTCAGGTAGTGTTGAAAATCTCGAAAAAGCAGCGGTTACCATTCTCGATCAGGATGGCAATGAATTATCGGATGTGATACATGACGGGGATTTTGCCTCTGCCTCTAACCAGATGAGTATTCAGAAAGAAATGGAGAGCTACCTGACCGAAAAGGGGCAGTCTATGCTGGATCGTGTTTTGGGGCCGGGTCAGGCTATCCTGCGAGTGGCTACAGATCACGATTTTGAAATCCTGCGCCGGCAGTCCGAAAATATCGATCCGAATACCCGTATCATCATATCGGAAGAACGCAGAACCGATCACACCAGCGACACACGTTCGCAGCCTATTGAGATCAATGAGTTTACCGGGCCGGGAATGCTGAATGAAACCATCACAACTGGTGAAAGTGCCGACGAATCCACGGTAACACTTCGTAACTACGATGTAAGTACCTCTTTTGAGGAATACGAAAAGCCTGTGGGTGCGCTGGATAGAATCAGTGCTTCTATACTTCTGAACTACAGACAGGAAACAGAAGTAACTGAAGAAGGCGAGCAAGTGGTCAGTCATGAACCCTATTCGGATCAGGAAATTGAAGAGATACGGGAAATTCTGGTAAGCGCGCTGGGTATTCAAATGGAGCGGGGTGATCAGTTGACGATCAACCAGATACAGTTTTACGATACCCAGGATCAACTATACCAGCAGGTGCAATATGAAGAGCCGTTCCCCTATAATGAACTGCTTCGATGGCTTCTGATTTTTGCCGCTATAGGTATAGCCGGTGCGCTTCTGTATGGAATGCTGAGACCTGTAGCAAGGTCTGCTGATGGTTCAGATCAATCGTATCTGTTCAAAATACGCCCGGAAGTTTCCGGCACCGAACAGGGTCAAAAAGAGCTGCCCCGGGACGAAAGCTCTCAGTACGAAGGTGAGCAACAAGGTGAGGATCAATCCGGAGATCTGTATAAGAATAAACTTACTCCGGAAGCCCAACAACGACTGGAGGCTAAATCCAAGATGTTCGAAGAGATTAAGCATTTTGCCGAGTATCAAACCGAAGAAACAGCCAATCTGGTGAGAAGTTTGATGGCTAAAAATAATGGAGGGGAGCAAAACACATGATAGCAACAGCTCCGAGAAAACAACAAGTGATTGATTCACCGGATCAGCTTACCGGAATTCAAAAAGCAGCCGTTTTGATGATTGCGGTTGGCCTGGAGCCGGCTACAGGCGTTTTTCAGGAACTGACCGACCAGGAAGTGGAGCATATCACTATCGAGATCGCCAATATGGATAACATAACTCCAGAGGTGATTGACGCAGTGATACAGGAGTTCTATGACCTGATGCTCGCCAAACAATATGTGATGGAAGGCGGGCTGGACTACGCCAAAGAAATTCTGAAAAACTCCCGGGGAGAAGCCGGGGCAAAAGAGTTATTGCGCCGGGTAGAGGCGGCAACAGAGATGAGCGCATTCGCACTTTTCCAAACCGCCGATACTTCCCAAATGGTACAGTTTCTGGAAAATGAACACCCGCAGGTGGCCGCACTTATTCTGGGCAATTTAAAAACGGACCGGGCAGCTGAGGTTCTCTCTAACCTCAATGAAGATCTTCGCGCTGATGTAGCCTACCGTCTGGCCACGATGGGCAAAACTTCTCCTGACGTTGTTAAGGAAGTAGAGCAAGTGATTCGCGAGCAGATGGGCGGGTTCGACTCCGATTCTATGGCAGCCGGAGGCGCATCTTCTGTGGCTGGTATTCTCAATGCGGCAACAATTTCC
>SLQI01000388.1 GCA_007131535.1 Balneolales bacterium
CATCTTTGGAAATCACCCGGCCGGTCACCACCTCTTTTTCGGTGATGGAACTGAGGGTGCCCTCATACATCTGAACGAGCTCATTGTACTCGTCATCCTGATAGTCAATGCTCTGCTCTTCGAGCTCGTCGAAGGTATAAACCTTCTCGCTGACCTCCCCTGTAAATGTCGGGATTTCGCCGTTTTGCCCGGCTTTGGACTCTTCAGTTTCGGTAGCTACGGCTTCCGCTGTAGCAGTTGAACCGGTTTCTTGTTCTTTGGTTTCTTCTTTTTTTAGTTCATCGGTCATTTAATAATCCTGATAATTTGTTGCCGCGCCTATTGGTGTTTTCAGGCGGGATTAGAGTTTAAGGTTTAGGTTTCGATTATCAACACGGGAAACAGGTAAACGTGAGTTTTACCGTTTCATTGGATTTACGAGCCGGACTGATACGCCCGCACTCGTTCGATCGCCTCGATAATTCTTGCTACCTGGCGATCAAACGAAAGCGAAGTGGTATCCAGCTCAATGGCATCTTCGGCTTTTTGAAGCGGCGCTTCTTTGCGGGATGAATCAATGGAATCGCGCTGCTGAAGATTTTCAAGCACCCCTTGAAACTCTTCGGAATCAGACGGTTCATCTTTACCGGCCATTTCAAGATGCCGGCGGCGAGCCCGCTCTTCGAGGTCAGCTGTAAGAAAAAATTTCAGCTCGGCATTCGGAAAAACCACGGTGCCCAGATCCCGGCCCTCGGCGATGCAGTCTGAATTACCGACCGCTTTACGAAGTTCCCGCGTGATCTGCTCCCGCACCTGAGGCATCGCAGCGACGACACTCACCTGATTATTAACCTCAGGATCCCGCAGTTGATCGGTGATTTCCCTGCCATCCAAAAACACTCTGGAGACATCTCGATCAAACTCAAAATACAGCCGCTCCTGTTCAATAGCATCAAAGAACGCCTCTTTGTCATGACGAAGTTCGTTAAACAGAACGGTGAAGCCGCGATACATCGCCCCGGAATCAATATAATCAAGACCGGCCCGGCGGGCTACGGCTTGTGCGGTACTACTTTTTCCGGCTCCGGCCGGTCCATCTATTACTACAATCATCATGACAGACTTAAAAGTTAGAGTTTATATTGGAATTTCGCAAAATAATTGTTGAACCGGAAATCCCTTAACCGTATCTTTCTTTGCTATCGTTTAGTAATAAGTCAACCCGATATTCATAACAAAAAATTTCGGATAACATTTTATGCCACAGCATAAGTCATCAGTAAAGCGGATGCGCCAGGAAGCGAAACGACGAATTCACAACCGTGCACGTCGTTCCGCCATGCGTTCTTTGTACAAAAAAGTTTTCAAAGCCACAACCAAAGAGGAAGCCGAACCTTTGGTAAAACAAGCTGTTTCCTATCTTGATCGCATGGCCGCCAAAGGTCACATTCACAAGAATAACGCTGCCAACAAAAAGGCTAACATTACCCGGTACTACAACAGCTTGTAATATATGGCCCGTGCACTTCTGGCGATTCTGGACGGATACGGTCATGCGGATAATCCCGAAATCAGCGCCATCGACCAGGCCAGAACTCCTTTTATAGATTCTCTTTTCGAACAAAATCCGCATTCCAGACTCTCCGCATCCGGCATGGATGTCGGCTTGCCGGATGGTCAGTTCGGAAACTCAGAAGTCGGGCATTTAAATATCGGCGCCGGACGCATCGTCTGGCAGGAACTCACCCGCGTTAATAAAGCTATTGACGACGGGTCTTTTTTTGAAAACGAGGTGCTGACTGAAGCCGTCAGCAAAGCCAAAGCCAACGGCAAAATCCACCTGATGGGGCTGTTTTCCGATGGCGGCGTGCACAGCCACATCAATCACCTGTATGCCCTTCTCCGGCTCTGCAAACAGCACGACCTCGAAAACGTCTGGGTTCACGCCCTCACCGACGGCCGCGACACCTCCCCGCACGGCGGCATCGAATACGTAAAACAGTTTGAGGCGAAAGCCTCTGAGATCGGTGCGGGCAAAATTGCATCGGTGCTCGGCCGCTACTACGCCATGGATCGCGACCGGCGCTGGGAACGCACCCAAAAAGCCTATGACTTGCTCGTACACGGCAAGGGCGAACAATTCCCGGATGCGGCAGAAGCGATCACCCACTCCTATGAGCAGGAAGTGACCGACGAATTTATCCTGCCGTGCAAAACCGACGGAAGTCCCGAATCCCGCATCGAGCCGGGTGATGTGCTGATTTATTTTAACATTCGGGGCGATCGCGCGCGACAAATCAGCTCCGCCCTGTGCGACCCGGAATTCGACGAGTTTCCTGTGGAAAAACTCGACCTGCATTACGCCAGTTTTACCCAGTACGACAAGACCTTCACCTGGGCGAATGTGGCATTCCCTCCCCTTTCGATGGATAATACCCTGGGAGAATATGTCGCTTCCAAAGGGCTGAAACAGCTGCGCATGGCGGAGACGGAAAAGTATCCGCACGTCACCTATTTTTTTAACGGCGGCGTAGAAGAGCCCAACGAAGGCGAAAACCGGGTGATGATCCCCAGCCCCAAAGTAGCTACCTATGATCTCCAGCCGGAGATGAGCGCTCCGGAAGTGACCCGAAAGATGACCGAGGCACTTGCCACGGAAACTTACGATCTGGTGATCCTCAACTTTGCCAACCCTGATATGGTGGGCCACACCGGAGACTTCGACGCCACCGTAAAAGCCGTTGAAACCATCGACCAATGCCTGAAAGAGGTTCTGGAGACGGCCACCGCCCACGATTACCGCTCCATCGTCATCGCCGACCACGGCAACGCCGACCGGATGAAACA
>SLQI01000417.1 GCA_007131535.1 Balneolales bacterium
ATGCCGAGAGGCATGCCCATTAGACCCAAATCAAGCCTGCCGCCCGCAATCCCCACGATCATCGCGGCGATAAGGAACAGACCGATGGCCACTCCGTATATAATCACCAACACCCAGAAGGTGCGGATCTGCCAGCGGAAATGAGCTTCATATATGGTTCCCGCGACCTCCTCGCGCTTCAGGTAATTGATGATTACCGCCACAAACAGGGTAATACCTGTGATCAACGTAGCCAATTGCAGTCCGTAGATCGCGTGAGTGAGACGATTTGCGGAGTCGGGATCCATAGCGGGTCCGGGAGAAGTGCTTTCGGGTGATGTATCCATTGAAAGTTGTTTTTAAGAGGTTCGCTTGTATTTGTTTATGATAAAAACTAATATTTTAAATTAAATCAATAGTTATAATAATTTGCCAAATCAAAAAACTCCTAAACATAGAACCGGCGCTATGACTTAAGATGTTCAACGCTGGTTTTATATTATTCATGAGCGTCTTACTTAAAAATATCTCTTCGATTTATGACAGCTTGAACTATCTGGTTTGGCTAAATCATGTTGGTCTATGAAACGTACCATTTTGCTCTGTATATTATTCTTAACCTCTTGCACACCAGAAGAAAGTACCCATGTTGATTTAGTTAATACCCAATCCGACATACTAAATAACAAAGTCAACTCCGCATCAATTGAGAGATTGAATCTTGATAAGGTTGAGATAGAAACCATAGCTTTGAGCGAAGAACAATTACTTTACAATCCGGAAGCAGCACTGGCAGAAGGGTCCGATACGCAAATAAGCCATCCAATGTCGGTGCAAGCAGGCCGATCAAACATTTACATTGAAGATGTTGGTTATGGAAGTTTGCTTGTCCTGGATCCGGAAACAGGTAATTTAGACAGAGCCACAACTGCCGGGGCGGGTCCCGGTGAACATGGCAGCCGATTTGATCTCTCCGTTAATGACTCTCTCCTGCTCATCAGTGATCGTGAACATGGCCGATTAAACTTTTATGATAAGTCTGCCGAATTTTTAAAATCAGAAGAAACGGAACCGGCAAACTTATATGGGCCCATTAATAATGACATTATGGTGGTCAGCAAACATCCGGGAGCTGAGGGTTTTGATGATGGGAACTTGCTCAAAATTGTCGAGCTTGACGACCGGGATGAGGCATTGGCTACACTAATGCCGAAATTAATTCCTGCCGGTATGCAACCGTTTGTTTATAGCGATTTATTCTATGATGTAAACGATCATAATAAGTTAATTGCTTCTTACCTGCCGTTACCGTGGCTGTTTCTGTTCGACCTGGAATTTAACCATCATCAAACAATCATTCTTGAAGCTTCCCGGTTTCAAAGACTCAATAGGCCCAAATTGGAGCCTGTTTCTCCAAAAGAAGGAGAGGGTATGCGTGCTCACAGACCTATAAACGATTTGTTGATCCTTAATAACGGAGATATTGCTGCGGTCACCGGCGCAGGTCTGGTACTCTTATCCAAAAACAAGGAAGGATATTATATTGACGGTATTTATACATTTAGATTCGACGAAACCTATTTGCCGGCACAACTTATAAGTGAGCATCCCGAAACGGACGATCTTATAATTATTTCTCAGGATTATGTTTTTAAATTTTCATTATAGTTAGTGCCTGTAAGAAAAGAGGTAGTGTCTGTCAGAAAACGCCAGGATCAAGGCGCGCGAAGTTCTCCAAAAGCGCAGTGTACAACCCGTACATGAGCATTTTTGGGACGAGCGGAACGAAGATATTGGTGCTTTCTTACAGGCACTAATTACTTCAACCTTCATCCCCGAATCCCTCTGCGGTTCCCCTCCCTTGCTAACTGCAATCTTCTCGATGTGTCACAAAAAACCCCGACAAGCCAAGGACCTGCCGGGGTATTAAATTAACGTTCTGCCAATCAGGCAATCGTAATATTATCATCCAGATACACATCCTGGATGGTGTGCAGCAGCTGAACGCCTTCTTCCATCGGGCGCTGGAAAGCCTTTCTGCCGCTGATGAGTCCGGCACCGCCGGCGCGCTTGTTAATAATGGCAGTTTTGGCAGCTTCGGCCATATCGCCTTTACCGGAGGATGCACCGCCGGAGTTAATCAGACTGCACCGGCCCATATAGCAATTAGCCACCTGGTAGCGGGTCAGATCAATCGGATGGTCGGATGTCAGCTCCGTGTAAATACGCTCATCCAATTTACCGTAGGAGGAACCGCCGGTATTCAGCGCCTTGTACCCGCCGTTGTTTTCCGGCAGTTTTTGCTTGATGATATCAGCCTCAATCGTAACGCCGAGGTGGTTGGCCTGACCGGTAAGGTCAGCCGCGACATGATAATCGGTGCCGTTTTGCTTGAAGGCATTGTTGCGGGTGTAGCACCACAAAATGGTAGCCATTCCGAGTTCATGGGCATAAGCAAATGCTTCAGCGATTTCAATGATCTGCCGGTTGGAATCTTCCGAGCCGAAATAAATAGTGGCGCCGACTGCCGCCGCTCCCATGTTATACGCTTCATCAATCGTACCGAACATGATTTGCTGAAAGTTATTCGGGTAAGTCATCAGCTCATTGTGGTTGATTTTAACCACAAAGGGGATGCGGTGGGCGTATTTCCTGGAAACGGACCCCAGCACACCGAAGGTCGAAGCTACCGCGTTGCATCCGCCTTCAATCGCCAGCTTCACGATATTTTCAGGATCAAAATAAGCCGGGTTTTTAGCGAAAGATGCGCCACCGGAATGCTCAATGCCCTGGTCTACAGGCAAAATCGAAAGA
>SLQI01000238.1 GCA_007131535.1 Balneolales bacterium
GACCTCGAAAAACACCTGTAAATTTTCTCCTTCGTGAATCTCTTTATCATATATCAAACCAATCTTCTCATTTTTGACCTGTACGGTGTCTCCTGCTGTACTTCCCAGGATAATATCACTCAACAACAAATCTTCTGAATCGGCATCCAGTAATTCGGGTTTGTTTATTCGCTCTTTATTCATGCCCACCAGAGACCAGTTTTCCGGTTGATCACTCTGACCCGGAATACCAAAATACAGCTCGGAAAACAAGACTGAGTGCCTGATATCCGCGGAAGCTAATGTAGAATGTGCCGAATTAGGAAAATAGCCGGGTCCGCTATTTGAGTCATAAATCTTACTTATATCCCGGATACTTTGCTCATAGCGTTCATTCGTGGAATCATAATGAACCACACCCTGTTTGAGATGCAATTTATAGTGTTGCTTTCCCTCCTGTCCGGCAATAGCTTCAAATTTGTCATAAAGTTCCTGAGGTCTGGATTGAATAATGCTGATTAATTCAGGTTGATTTTGATCATCAAGAAATCGGTATTGCCGGTATTCGAAATCATAGTCCCTAAGACGGCGCTCATAAACACTGGTATCATCCGGAGCACGGTTATATACATGTTCTGTAGCTCTTCGGGCACGGGCCCGAGACATGTTATTGCGTAAATTCAGTCCGTTCATCCGGTCGTACCCAACGGTCTGATGCCAGGCCCTGTCGTACTCCTGCAGACGATTACCGAAAAAGCGGTCGTAGGTGGAGAGATCGTTATAAAGTACAAATTGTAAAAATGTACCTATCCGGATATCCACATTGGTTCCACGTGTTCCAAAAGCACTGTTATTAAAAACCGTGCTCGGAATAAACTCCTCTACACTCTTACGAAGCCCGTAAGGCCCACTGCCTCCCGACCGGCCAAACAGAAAAAAAATGTTATCCCTTTCTATTTCAGTCACATCATAGTATTGCCACAGTTCTACTTCAACCGGAATCATGGAACTCATAATGTGCTGCTGCAGCTGGAAAACCTCAGTGCTTGCTTGTGGATGGATGTAACCTTTAGATTGCAAATCGTATATTTTCGCACGAACCTCAGACGACGACTGACCTATTCGTCCCCGCTCAATATTGGTTGGCTCTCCCAGCCTGACATAAATTTCTCCCCGGTCATCGGTGCCGTAAACAGTGGTATCGTTTTTCGTAAAATGTTTTTTTGAAAACAAGATACGCTCCCAGTGTTCGATCAAGCGTTCATTAATATCACTTGAGATAATCACGTCCCGCGTATTCCAGATACCTCTTATTTTTTCATAAATGGAAGGGTCGGACTCTTCAAGATAATCGTATAGTTGATCCTGTTCACTTGAGGTAAGCAATGGCTCCATATACTTCACCTCACGCTTGAGTAAATCGTAATAGGGGTCCACTTCTTTGGCATTGAGCCCCCAATCATACATCTCCGAAGCCAGCGCAGCAAGGTTACGTCGTTCATGGCGTACTACCATTTCCATGAAGCGAAAAGCCAGTGCCGGATCGTACTTCTCATTCTGCCCGGCTATCTCGCTGTAATAAACGCTTACGTAGTTAAAATACTCGTTGTATTTGCCTTGTTCGATATAACATTCAGCCTTTTCAAAACCGGCATTTTTATCTTCGCATACCTGTGCCATTAATGGAATAGACCAAATGACGCTTATTACAACAGCAAGCGATACTCGGATTGGGTGCATCATCCTTCCCCCTGAGGCGGGTTAGATTTTAATGTATCGTCTTAATCAATATATATACTCTGTATAAAAGCACAAGATTTACGAGTTGATTTTCATCGTAAATACACTTTTCCAACACCTATCATGAGCATAACATCCTGCTCACTCTCATGTGTCCTAACTAATGGCCAACATCAATCTTCTAACAACCTGCTTATCTGCTTCATTCAGCTTATAGCCGGTTCACTCTGCTCTGATCCGTATTTATAATCCATTGCAAAATTCAGATTACGATATACCAACCGGATACCGTAAATCCAACCCCGAGAATAACGGAGGCTGCTATATAAAAAACGGTTTTGATGATGCGATGTTCTTCCATCATCAACATCCATTGCAAGCTAAAGGTGGAAAATGTAGTAAATGCCCCCAAAAACCCAAACGAGATGATTTCTAACCCGTATGCTATACCGGGGTAGTTTTGCTGCAGGCCAAACAAAACACCGATACCCAGACACCCAAGACTATTGATGATAAGGGTAGACCAGGGAAAATAAGTACCTAAACCGGCAATCAGTTTTATATCAAGTAAATATCGGAGAACTGCTCCGGGTATACCGGCTGCTATGGTGGCTAAAATGATCATGTGATCAAGCTTTGTCTATAGATGAATTCTGTACCCTTCCACCCGATATAAGCAAAAATGCCACCGCCGAGTATACTGAGCGCTACATATCCTGCAGTAATAATAATGGTGGAGTTTTCCAGCAGAATCAGAATGTCGAGTGTAAAATTGGAAAACGTGGTAAATGAAGCCAATAAGCCTGCCGATAAGCCGATTTGGCCGACTTCACTTCGAATAATGCTATGCCGAATTGCTGCTGCCAAGACTGCAAGCAAGAACGATCCTACCAGATTAACGAAAACGGTTGCCCAGGGGAACACCGAATCAGCCGGATCAATGGATGTATATGCGGTATATCTGAGCAGAGTACCGGCCAGACCACCGGCGGCAACGGCTAATATATTAGACCACAAAATGTTATGAGTTTTATTTTATCAGTCTCCATAATTATACAAGTAAGCCGGGCTAAGTTATTCAACTTAATGCAGAGTTTAAACTCCATTGCTGCCGATACCATTAGCTATGTGTCTCGTAGAGACATTTTTTAGGTAGCTATAAGGTTTATCAAGCATCTTCACTGTTACGTTAGAAACATCTCCTGAACTACGAGGGTGATTTTAAGGCTATGATTCGGTTAACAGAGCACCGACCACCTTCCGGAGGAAGGCCTCGTCGGTAGAAAATTAGCATGCCTACGATATCACGCTCCGTCAGGAGCGTTTCGTGGCCGACCGTACCCGATAACCTTCACAAAATGTTCCTACGGGAGGACTATTTGATATCGGGACATGAATCAAAGTGATTTATGAAACCTCATGAGAAAATCGTAAAAGCTACCATCTTTTTGCGAGATCCTTAGCAAAAAAACCCTATTTACGCAAGCAGTGTAAATATTTGATAGATGTGCAACACACACTGAAGTCAACGGAAATGGATGGACGCGAAGCAGATAACAGGCGGGTTTATTGCACTGCAATTTGAGGAAGTACCAGCAGATGTTCAATCCAGCCCTACATCCAGCACCATCATAAAGGCAAAGCCCAGCATTCCCCCGGTTGTGGCGACACGGCGGTTTCCGTGGCTGTGAGCTTCGGGCACAATTTCATCAATAACCACAAAAATCATGGCACCGGCGGCAAAACTCAGCGCGTAGGGCAAGGCCGGCTGTACCGCCAATACCAACAAAGCACCCAGCACCCCGGCAACCGGAAATACAATGGCAGAAAACTGTCCCCAGAAAAAACTCCAGCGGCGAGAGATGCCTTCGCGCCGCAACGGCAAAGATACGGCCATGCCTTCCGGAATATTCTGGATACTGATAGCAATCGCTAATGCGATAGCACCACCCAATGTGGCCCCTTCCACACCGGATGCTACAGCACCAAACGCAACTCCTACTGCCAGCGCCTCCGGCACATTGTGCAGGGTTATCGCACTGACCAGCATGGTACTTCTTCGAAAAGATGCCGAGTTGATCGGCCGGTCACCTACGAAGCGATCATACAAACCGGGCAACAAGTAATCTACAGCTTTCAGGCACATTCCCCCGACCAGAAACCCGATCAGCGCCGGCAGCCACACCGGCATGGAGCCGCCGTCGCTTAACTCAAGCGCAGGCTCTAATAATGACCAAAAACTCGCCGCTATCATGATACCCCCGGCAAAGCCGAGCATACCATCCATTACTTTCTGGTTGAAGGTTTTGAAATAAAATACCGAAGCCGCTCCCCCGGCTGTGGTAAACCATGCAATTATAAGTGCAAATAATGCCTGATTAATGGGACTTAAGCCTGAAAACCATTCTAACATTTAAGAATCAACTAATTATTCTTCTACTTTTTTTTAGCCACACCTAAAATACAAATTCTCACTACAACTTCAATCCCGCTCCGGGGATAAAATTATAAAAACGGGCCGTTGTTATAGCCTGCATTATTCACAAATTTTGTATAAAAAGTCCTATTGTCATGTATTTCAATAAGGTACTCAAAAAAGGCTATATTTTTAATCACTTCTGTCCGACTATTTTTAAATTACGATCGATATTCTGATTTTTTTTTAAAAAGGTATCAACCACATATCATTTTCCGTTGGCTTCAGCCCTGCAAATATTGGGGCTAAAGCCCCATAACTTTGTGGGGGCCGTCCAACCGTCGGCTAAAGCCGACGGTAATGGATCTTCATTAGCTACCTTACGCAAATTGTACATCCCGTAAAAAGCTGGGGCACAGAACATTATAGGGTAACTGCGAACTTTAGCTGTGGGCGGTGTTGTCCAAAACTAATTTTCTTGGTGAATAATGCAGGGTAGAGTGTTAGTAAGAAAACTCAAAGTGCCTTAAGCACGCAATCGTTCAATCTCAGCAATCTCCTCTTCGTCGACTTTAGCTGATTGCAATGAAGAAATCGCTGATTTGGAAGAACTCACATAGCTGTAAAGAGCCGGTATCACATAAAGGGTGAGGATACTCGCGAAAATCAATCCTCCGATAATGGTCAGTCCCATAGAAATCCGGCTTTCGGCCCCGGCTCCGATGGCCAGCGCAATGGGGGTAACTCCCAGAACCGTAGAAAGTGAGGTCATCAGGATTGGACGAAACCGTGCGCCTGCAGCATCGATTATCGCTTCGGTGATCTCGAGCCCGGCCGCTTTTCGCTGATTGGCAAACTCGACGATCAGAATAGCATTTTTAGAGACCAGCCCAACCAGCATAATAATACCGATCTGACTGAATATGTTGAGCGACTCATCAAAATACCAAAGTGTAAGCAGCGCGCCGGCAACAGCAAGCGGAACCGTAAATAAAATGATGAGCGGGTCCCGAAAACTTTCAAACTGGGCGCTCAGGATCAGGTAGATTAAAACGATAGCAAGCAGAAACGCGAACAACAGGCTATCTGCACTTTCGTCGAAATCTCTCGAAGCTCCGGCAAGTGCTGTTGCAAAGCGCTCATCAAGATGCTCCTCCCGGAGTTCTTCCATGGCCGCAATGCCCTCACCCATACTTACGCCCGGGGCCAGGCCGGCCTGCACGGTCGCCGATACATAACGATTATATCGATATAGTTGAGGCGGACTGCTGCGCTCTGTTAAGGTGGCTACATTATCAATTTGCACCAGTCTGCCGTTATCCGAACGGACATAAAGAGATTGCAGGTCAATGGGCTCATTTCGATAGCTGCGATCGAGCTGACCAATGACCTGGTATTGCATGCCGTCTTTGATGAAAAAACCATATCGCTGCCCGCTCAGTGCCAATTGCATCGTAGTGGCGATATCGCTTGCTGAAACTCCCAGATTACGTGCCCGGTCACGCTTGATATCCACTTCGATTTCCGGTTTATCGAACTTCAGGTCCACATCGACTACGGAAAACGATGGATGTTCACGAGCCGCATCCAGAAAAACCGGGAGCTGCTCTTCAAGGGCTTCAAAATTTGGTGCCTGCAGCACATATTGCACCGGAAGGCCTCCACCCCGCCCTACCTGGATGGTCTGCCTTTGGGAAACAAAAGTTTGCGCAGCCGTGTGTTCATTCATCATTTCGGTAAGCCGGTCGGCTACTTCCTGTTGGGATCTGTCCCGTTCCGAAGGGTCATTTAAGATGACATTCATAAAAGCCGAGTTTACCGATCCCGAGCCAAACCCCGGAGAAGTTACCGAAATGACGGCATTCGACTCCGGAATACTCCGCTGAACATCATCAACCACACGATCTACATAATGATCCATAAATTCAAAGGTAGCCCCTTCCGGACCGGTAGCAAACATTTGAACACGTGAACGATCTTCCATCGGTGCCAGCTCTGAGGGCAGGATGTTCCAAAAAAGGGTAATCATCCCGGCAGCCCCTCCCATAATTACGAAAGCGAGCCAACGACGTCGCATAAATGCATTGAGGCTGTTGCGGTAAGTATCATTCAACCAAATGAAAAAAGGTTCGGTTACTTTGTACAACCGGGTGGGTTGCTCCCTTTTTTTCAAGATTTTGGAACATAACATCGGGGAGAACGACAGCGCGACGAAGGACGAAATAACTACCGCCCCGGCAAGTACAACACCGAATTCCCTGAACAGCTGACCGGTTACTCCATCAAGGAAGATAATTGGCAGAAACACCGCTATCAGGGCGGTTGTGGTTGATATGATCGCAAAAAATATTTCAGCAGCTCCTTGAATGGCAGCCCGTACAGGCGTCATATCCTGCTCAATTTTCGCATAGATATTCTCCAGTACCACAATCGAATCATCCACCACCAATCCAATGGCCAGCACCAGTCCCAACAGAGTGAGAACGTTGATGGAAAACCCCATCAAAAACATGATAAAAAAGGCTCCGATCAATGAAATCGGAATCACCAGAACCGGAATAACTGTGGTTCGCCAATCCCTTAAGAACAGGAAAATTACCAACACCACCAGGGTAAAAGCTACCAGTATAGTCTGCTGGACTTCACTGATAGAATCACGTACGTATTCGGTAGTATCAAATCCGACTCCGGTGCTGATATCCGCCGGGATTTCTCTTTCAATTTCTTCTATGCGCTCATAGAATTCGTCAACAATCTCAATATTATTGGCACCCGGTTGCGGGATCAGAACGACACCAACCATAGGAACGCCATCACGCTTGAGCACGGTTCGCTCGTTTTCCGCTTCAATCACGGCCCGTCCCACATCCTCAAACCGAACTGTACCCGAAGGATCATTACGAAGAATCATCCGGTTGAATTCGGAGGCATCCTCCATCCGCGAAAGCGTTCGGACGGTTAATTCAGTTGAATAACCCTCTATCCGGCCCGACGGCAGCTCTACGTTTTCCTTGTTGAGGGCTTCCATCACATCGAGCGGAGTCATGTTGTAAGCCGCCAGCTGGTTCGGGTTCATCCAAAGGCGCATTGAATAGCGTTTTTCTCCCCAGATGCGCACCTCGCTGACCCCCGGAATAGTTTGCAGGCGTTCTTTAAAAATGGTATTGGCAATGTTACTGACTTCAAGAATATCCCGCTGATCACTTTGTACATTCAGAAATACGATCGGGTCAGCGTCGGCGTCAGCTTTGGTAACAGTTGGCGGGTCGGCGTCTTCGGGCAGATCCCGTTGGGCACGGGATACCCGGTCTCGTACATCATTGGCCGCAACATCGAGATCCATGTCCAGATCGAATTCGATGGTAATCTGGCTGCGGCCTTCCGCACTGAAGGAATTCATCGAGCGGATACCGGATACACTATTTAGCTGCTCTTCGAGAGGTTCGGTAATCATGGCTTCAATGACAAAAGCATTGGCACCGGTGTAGTTCGTTTGAACGGTTACCACCGGAGGGTCGACTGAAGGGAATTCCCGTACACCGAGATTGGTGTACCCGATCACACCAAATAGAATGATCAAAGTAGACATGACCGTTGCAAGTACCGGCCGCCGGACACTAAGCGCTGATAAACTCATGACTCTGAATTTTGAATGCTGCTTAGACGAACCGGCATCCCGTCTCTCAATTGTAACAAGCCTGTTGTAATAACCGTGTCGACCGGTGTGATGCCATTATTTATCACTACTTCGGTATC
Organism: Balneolales bacterium; assembly: GCA_007131535.1. Lineage (GTDB taxonomy): Bacteria > Bacteroidota > Rhodothermia > Balneolales > Natronogracilivirgulaceae > SLJN01. The sequence continues at coordinate 7,892 of SLQI01000238.1, forward strand.
CGTTCTTTGCTGTACTTCCACCGGTGTGCGTTCGGCCTTGCCATCAGAATAGGTAAAAACGTAATATCCTTCTAACTCCGGCAGTAATGATTCGGAGGGAATGAGAATAGCATTATTGTGACGCTCTAACTCAAGCGAGATATTCGCAAAGGCACCCGGCAGTAATAAACCCTCCGGATTTTCAGCCCGGGCACGTAACCCGATAGTACGGGTCTCGGATTCAACCCTGGGCTGTATGGCATAAATTTCTCCTTGAATTCGATCATCGACCCCTTCAACCTGAAATTCTATATTCTGCCCGTTGCTGAGCTGGCCGCGGTAGCGCTCAGGCACACTGAACTCAATTCGGATGGGATCAATTTTCTGCAGTGTTGAAATCGTCGTTGAGCTGGTTACATAGCTTCCGGGGCTCACATTCTTGAATCCAATTACTCCGTTGAACGGAGCCCGGATTTCGGTTTTATCAATTTCGGCTTGAAGCTCATCGCGCTCTGCCTTGAGGATGTTTACCCGGTTCTGCGCTTCATCATAAGCTTCTCTGGTTCCGGCGTCGCTTTCCAGTAGCTTCTCCTGACGTTCCAGGTTTACTTCCGACAAAGCGATATCGTGGGTAATCCGACGAAGTGATGCCTGCAGATCGGCATCATTAAGTTTCAGAATTCGTTCCCCTTCGACCACCTCTTCACCTTCCCGGATGTTTAATTCCGTAATTCTGCCGGACCTTTCAGGCACTATGTAAATTTCATCTTCGGCCAGCAAACTTCCGGTAGTACGAATTTGATTGGTGAATTCACGGCTGCCGGGCACATAGGCTTCTACACTTAACCCGGCGCTTTCTGCCTGTTGACCGGATTCGTCTTCACCGGCTTCACCCGACGTCAAATTAAGTTTTGGCAGTACCAACAGTGCCACGACCACTAAACCGATGAGTGTCCACAGCCCCCGTCTGAAAAATTTTCCGGTTTTCTGATTCATATAATATAAGTCCTCACAAATAATCCGGCTTCACAGCTCAGCCGGAGTTTAATTAGTGTCTGTAAAAAACACTTAACATCGTCATCCGGGTAAAATATCCGAAGGTTTGACGAAAACAAAAATACAACGTCTTTAGTTTAATGACGAATTTTTTAAGGATCAGTCGGATTTACGGTACAACTTCCCTTGGCAAATCATGCGGGATTCTTACCAACGACTCATAATTCAGCTTGTTCGTCATTTCAGCAAAAGAGCCCAGCGTAATGCTGTTGTTTCTCTGTTTGCCGATCACGATAACCTCATCTCCTTTTTTTACCTGGCTTAGACTCGAAATGTCTACAACAATCATATTCATATTGACAACCCCTACCACCGGTACCCGCCGGCCGTGTATCAAAACCCGGCCGAGATTGCTCAGACTCCTGCTGAAACCGTGGCAATACCCTACCGGAACTGTTGCAATACGCATGTCGCGACCGGCCTGATAACTGGTTCCGTAATTTATGAACTCCCCGGCCGCCACATTTTTAGTGCTCATCACCACGCTCTTCCATTTGATGACTCTGCGCAGCGGATTATCCCGGTTTTTGTTATCATCTTTGAGCATGTATTGCATATAGGTTTCCTTATTCGGCCAGTAGCCATATTGCAAAATTCCTATCCGCACCATATCCATAATGGTATCCGGATAATTGAGCATAGGAGCTGAGCATGCCGTATGATTGCATTTGGCATTAATGCCGTAGCTGTTCATGGTCTCGGCCATTGTCCGGAAGTTGTGGATCTGGTTTTGAATGCGCAGGTAGTTGCTGATACTCTCTGCTCCGGCGTAATGGGTACAGAAGCCTTCTATGCTGATGTGCTCCCGCTCGTCATTCAGAAGCGCCGCGACCTCTTCCAGTTCCGTAAAATGAAAACCGGTACGGTTTAGACCGGTTTCAAATTCAACATGAATCCGGGCGGGTTTACCAATCCGCTTAGCGTATTCAATAGCCGCCTTAAGCCTGTCAAATTCAAACACGTAAAAGGAAATCTCACGGTCGATGGCCCACTCCAGCTCAGGGTTATCTATCATCCCCATTATCATAACCTCGGTATCGGGCTTTCTGACCTGATCGGCATAAAGGGCTTCTTCAGCACTAAATACACCGAAGTATGATACCCCCGCTTCTTCGGCCACAGGCAGGTAACTGTGGATCCCATGCCCATAGGCATTTCCTTTGATGACCGAACACAACCTTACTTTCCTGCCAATCTTTTCCCGTATGAAGCGAATATTACTTTTAACTGCTGAGCGCGAAATTTCAATTTTTGAGGGAAAGATCATACCAATACCAAATGTGAGCTGACTGAATAAAAAAGTGAACTATAAAATATTGAAGTGCCGTCTATATAAGCTTTACTCCGGCGAACAAAATAACAAATTGAATACCTTTTCATCTATGTGATTTTTCCGATCCGGCCCCTGCGCCTCAACCTATTGCATCAAGTATGCTAACTGCTACCCAGCTGATTATCCACAATACCGCTAAACAGGGTAACCCCTTTTTCTATAAGTTGATCCGGAAAATCATACGTTCTATGATGAAGTTGCGGATGATCTATTCCGGCTCCCAATCCCACCAGAGCACCGGGATATAACTCCGTAAACCGGCCGAAATCTTCAGACCACGGGAACGGTTCCTCAATATTCAGCTCTTTCAGCCCGTTTTGCTCAACACTTTGTCGAATCAGCTTATTCGCGGCAGTATTGTTGACGACTGCTTTAAAGTACTCAGTCCGTTCAGTCTCCAGTTCCAATCCCCAGGCACCGGCTGTGCCTTCGGCAACCATCTGCGCGGTCTGAAGCATATTCTCAAGGATATCGTCGCTATGAGCTCTAAGTGTAGCCATCACTTCGGCTTCGCCCGGCGTTGTTCCGAAAGCCACCTCGCCCAGACGGGCATGGATCACGGTTACAAGTGCCGCATCATTCAGCCCTGCACAGCGTGGAGGTAATGCATTCAGCCCGTCAATCAACGATGAAAATGCCGGAGCCGGGCTGTTGCCGTCTTCGGGATGACCGGCGTGTGAGGTTTGCCCTTTGAGCCGGGCTATAAAACCAGTGGAAGCCGATGCGAAAACATCA
>SLQI01000081.1 GCA_007131535.1 Balneolales bacterium
ACCCGTTGTGGGGGGGATCTCTCAAGCTGCAAACTCCGGGTTACATATATTCCAATGCTCAAATAACCTCTGACAGGCGGCCGGGGCTATAAAATGTCTCTAAGGAAATACCAATAGTCAGCGTTCTGATCATCCCAAAAATGCTCATGTACCCTAAACGGTAACCCGTCAGCCCGATGATATGGTGGCCGGGTTATAGGTTATGAATGCGTTCGAGAAGTTGGTTTCTGCGTTGCTTTAATCGGATCGGGCAGACGAGGGGAGCGAGGTTACTGGCCCCACCAGTGGCGGGTGACTTCCGGGGTTTTCGGGAAGGTTTCCTTCAGGTGGTTGTAGGTGTATTTATCCAGCGTACGCTCGATGGTGTAATCTTCACAGCGGTGCTGCTCGTCGAAATACAGCCAGATTTTGTAAATCCGTTTTTTATCCTCGCCACGGAACTGCTGAAATTTCCGGCCAATGGACTTGGGGTTCAGGTTTTGGGAAACCAGTTCAAATGATGGCTTCGCAGAACTCAGCGCCTGCTGATTTTCTTCCGGACCTGCACCGATATTTTTATCCAGAATAGCGCGAAGTTTTTTGATGTCGGAATTGTTTCCACCCATAGTGAATGTGATTATAAAAATGACAGCCAGAACAACTAAGATGATCAGTATAATCATGATCGAATGTAAATAAACTTTTGGGAAATGGTTATTTCATCAACGTTTTGCCCGGAAGTTACAAATAATAACCGGGGATATTTCAGCGCCCCAAAGATAAGATAAATTTGGATTCATGCACAGGATTTCATGCCGGGAAACTTAAGATAGGATGGTTCGGCTGAACAGTCTGCGTTATAAAGTACTCCCAACCGTGATTGAAAACAGGATTTAATGAATTTGGTGATCGGTTTAACGCACCCACCAACATCCAGGCTATAAAACAATCGAACCTCACTGCCAATTAGCAGCTTTTACCAACTTTGTGAAAACCCCCAATCCCGGCTAATCTCAAACGATGCCCGAATCATGCCAATTACCGGCGATTCGCGGTAACCTTCGATGTGTCCCCGATTTTCAATGTGGTTCCAGCCGATATCCGCCTCTACCCGGAACCGGGGATCGGGTTGATACCGTAATGACAGATACGGACGTATCGTCTGCTCCACCGTTCCGCCCAAAACCAACGGCAGGCTTTCAATATCCGGCTCATTGATCGCCAGCGGCATCCGGATATCCCCTTCGCCCTGAAAGAGTGCGTCAACTCCCGGCCGCACCTCCAGCCCAGGAACGAACCTGTCGGCATACCAGCCTAACTCAAATGTCGCCCGGATGTAATCGCCGAAATTAGTGGCCAATCCACGCTGAGCATACGTCCACTGTCCGCGGAATAATTCCGAACGGTAGGCGGTGGCACTTATCATCTGTCCGCGAAGGTCCAGCTCAAATTCCGGATGGATGCCGGTCAGAGTTACTCCTCCGGACCAGGCCGTAGCCGCTCGTTTAATATCGCGGTGGGTGATGAGATCCGCCCGGTCGTCCACGATGATATCATCCAGCATAAACTCTGCCCATAATACTCCGGGGCCGACTCGCCACCACACCATGCTGCCTATTACCAGATTGGCGTATTCATTTTTGGGATCGCTGTCCTGACCAATCACCATAAACTGAAGCGGGTTGACATATTGCAACGAAAACGAAGTGTTATATCCGGCATAGACCACCCCTTCATAAAACGTAAGCGCAAAATCCGGTGACGGCCGCCAATCCACCCGATGCATACTGATGTAACGGCGGATAACATCCTGCTCAAACGACTCCCGGTCAAAATAACTGCCTCCGGGTCCGAGATTATCCAACTCACCGACAAAGCCTTGCAGGGCGAGTCGCTTGCCGCCTACGCGGAACGAAAGCCGGTCGTACGCGCGGGGGTTGTCGGTCACCGCTCCGGCCGGACTCCCCGGCTGCCCCCAGTGCTGGGAAAAGCGCCCGGCATGAAACCCTACCCAGCTCCCGTCATACCCAATATAGAAGTGTTCCGGCCGACCCAAAAGGCGGTGAGTTACATCCACCGCATCGGGATCATGCAGATATTCGGTGTCTACGGTCATGCCGGTCTGAGCGGCAACACTGCCGCTTTCCATATAGGCGCGGACATGAGCTCCGGGCAGCAACGGCTCACCCGACCCGATAGGCCTTAACGGGTCTACCCGGTCGGAGTTGATATGGGTTGCGCGGGCTGACAACTCTCCTCCTATCCTGAAGTCCTCATCTACATCCGACCCCAAAAAATAATCCGCCAGCAAATCAAACCACCGTTGTGCGATATGATCCAAATCATCCCGGCTCACCTCATCGATAGCGCGGCGCACTTCTCCGTAAGTCCAGGGTGTGTTGGTGGGATGGAGCTGCTGCAACTCCCCTCGCTCCTGCAAATTCCGGATGTAGTGATTTGCCCAGTGCCGTGTATCGATCAGCCTCGCTGAATCATCAGCATAACTTTGCTGAACTCCGGCAGCTGTAAGTATTAGAACTGCAACAATCGTGAAAATTCCTGTACTCCGCATGATCGGAAAATAGGGAGTTTGTATGGCTAAAAGAAATTTTACAACTGAACCTGCCCTCACCGAAATCAGATCATCATGGATTTATCCCCCCGCAATATCTATTTTGATACACAGGACAAACTTACATTGAAGATAACTACACTAATTTATGGTAAAATCAGGATCGTTAACCGCTGTTGGAATTTTGATGATATTACTTGGTGCCTGCGGCGAATCTGAGCAAGAGCAGCGCCCGTCCGAAGGGCAATTGGAGACCCAGCGGGAATTCCTCTCGAATCTATCTGAATACTGCGGCTATGCCTATGCAGGACAAACCGAATATTTTGATCTGGGTGATGAAGCTCTAAAAGATCCGGATCTATTGATGCTTCCGGATGAATGTGATGAGGATGAAGTTCGCATCCCGTTTTGGGTGGATGATGATCGGTCACGTACCTGGATCCTCAACATGCAGGAATACGGCCTTCGCCTATCGCATGATCACCGCTATGAGGACGGCACCGAACATGAGGCCAACATGTACGGCGGCTTTGCCGATACGCGCGGCAGTTCAACCAAACAGTTTTATCCGGCTGATCAGGCAACAATAGAAGACCGGCCGGCACGGGAAATCAATGTATGGTCTACGGAGCTTGATCTGCAGAACGAACGGTATATCTACCGGCTCTATCTGGATGGTGAAAAGCGATTTAAAGCGGCATTTGATCTCACTGATCCCATAGCATTGGATGAAGTCCGGTAACTAAACGGCTTTTTTGTAGCTTTTTTTAAAAATAAAATTCAGGAGTGGCAGATGGCGAATCAATCCGGCAATGATTATGGAAACCGGCAGCGTATAGGTCTGTTTCTCGGCCCGGCCGTTTTTTTGGTGATGCTGATTCTCCCTGCTCCCGCAGGTCTCGAGCCCGAAGCCTGGACGGTAGCCGGGGTAGCGCTGTTTATGGCCATCTGGTGGGTATCCGAAGCTATTCCGATACCGGCCACGGCCTTGCTGCCCATCATCCTATTCCCTTTGTTCGGGGTCAGCCCCGTTGCCGATGCAACCACACCGTTTGCCAACCCGCTGATCTATCTGTTCATGGGAGGATTTATCATCGCTCTGGCGATGGAAAAGACCCGGCTTCACCGCCGGATTGCCTTAAATGTGGTGAATCTCATCGGCACCCGGCCGATGTCGATTATTATGGGTTTTATGATCGCCGCCGCTTTTCTGAGCATGTGGGTCAGCAATACGGCAACCGCTATGATGATGCTGCCGATTGCGTTATCCATCATCGGCCTCGTTGAAAGTAAAGATGCCATGAAAAGCGGGGATTTTGATACCAACTTTGCTTTAGTGATGCTGCTCTGTCTGGCTTACGCGTGCAATATCGGAGGTATCGGCACCCTCATCGGCACCCCGCCCAACGCGTTGATGGCCGGCTACATGCTTGATAACTACAATGTCGATATCGGTTTCGGACAATGGATGATGATCGGGCTCCCCATGGTCATCGTTTCACTGCCGTTGGTTTTTCTGGTACTGACCAAAGTGGTCTTTCCGGTAGAGCTTAAAAATATTCCCGGTGGTGAAAGAGTGATCAAAGATGAGCTTAGCAAAGCCGGAAAAATGACCCGGGGCGAAAAGATGGTTGCTGTGGTTTTTGTGATGACGGCCACTCTGTGGATTATCCGCCCCCTGCTTGAAAATTTGATCCCCTATATATCGGATACTGGTATTGCCATTTTTGGCGCCGTGCTGATGTTTTTGCTTCCTGAAAATTATAAGGAGGGCAGATTTGTACTGAACTGGGAAGATGCCAAGCGCCTGCCCTGGGAGGTGTTGATATTGTTCGGGGGCGGATTGAGTCTGGCCGGAGCAATCACCGATACCGGCCTGGCTGAGTGGATCGGCATGTCGCTGAGCGGACTGGACTGGGTTCCCATTGTATTTTTGGTTATGTCCTCACTGTTGGTCATCATTTTCCTTACCGAGGTGACCAGTAACACAGCCACAGCCGCCGCTTTTCTTCCGATTCTGGCTTCGGTTGCCGTTGCAATGGGGCAGGACCCGCTGCTGCTGGTGATTCCGGCTGCCATCGGTGCCAGCTGCGCTTTTATGCTGCCTGTTGCCACCCCACCCAACGCTATCGTTTACGGCAGCGGCCTGATCAGTATACCCCAGATGGCGCGCGCCGGGTTTGTTTTCAATATTATGATGGTATTTGTTATTACCGGAGTAATGTATTTGTTGATCGGCTTTGTGTTTGATGTGATTTTGTAAATTGAGTATATCAGATTGGATATTGAATCAGTTATCATGCACAAGTTAATACTCTAACCTGTCCATTTAATCTGGTACAACACCAATGGAAGATTTTTTCGCGCAATTTGTCGCTGAAGAACGGGTGATCACCTTTGTTCGCCTTTCTTATCTGCTCGGCATTGCTTTTTTACTGCATTTTGTGATTCGACTGTGGCTGGTGAAAGTATTGAACCACTTGTACGGCCGTACCAATCTTCAATGGTACCGGCTTCTGGTAGATCATAAAGTGCCGCAACGTGCCTTGTTCCTGCTTCCGCTTGTTGTACTTCAAACCGGTGCCGACTGGGTTCCGCACCTTCCGGAAGACCTTACAGCTTTCGCCGTTCGTCTGCTCAACGCATTGATGATCCTTGTAGTAGCCCGAACCCTCGATGCCATACTTGAAACACTACATACCAGCTACTATGAATTTGCCGTCGACACATCCCGGCCTATTCGGAGCTATGTGCAACTTGCCAAGGTAATCGTATATGTTTTTGCCGCGATACTCATCATAGCACAAATCGCCGACCGCTCACCGTGGTTTTTCCTTAGCGGCCTCGGAGCTTTGACGGCCATTCTCTTGCTGGTATTCCGGGATACATTGCTTTCCCTGGTGGCCAGTATACAGCTGACCGGCAATAACCTCATAAAAAAAGGTGACTGGATTGAAATGAACCAGTTTAACGCCGACGGACCGGTCGTTGATGTGGCGCTTAATAATGTGCGCGTGCGGAATTTTGATAATACCCTGACGGTCATTCCCACCCACAAATTTCTGGAACACAGTTTCCGGAACTTTCGGGCTATGCAGGAAAGCGGCGGGCGGCGTATTATGCGCTCTGTAAATATCGACATTTCCTCGATCCGTTTTTTATACCCCGAAGAGATTGACCGTTTTCGGCAATCCAGTTTTCTGAAGGATTATATTGACCAGAAGATGGAAGAGTTGGAAACATATCATCAGCAGTATGACCATGAGGTCCGATCTCCACTGGATACCCGTTGGCTGACCAACATCGGAACATTCCGGGCTTACATTTTTGAATATTTGAAGGCGCATCCGCGCATAAATCATAATTTATTCAAGCTCGTTCGCCAGCATCAGCCTACGACACAGGGGCTGCCTTTGGAAGTTTATGCTTTTGCTAATGATACGCGGTGGGATCAATACGAGCAGATTCAGGCTGATATTTTCGATCACATTTTTGCCATTTCGCCTGAATTTGGCCTGCGCTTGTTTCAGAGTCCGTCGGGCGAGGATCTAAAACTGGCCGTGGGGCGTGGTGGTTTATCGTAAATTATACGACAACCAGAGGTTTATAGAGCCGGCCGTTTTTTAGTCTGATTCAATCCGGCAGACATTCAGCCATCAGGATGGTTTCCGTGCTTTGATCCTTACTACAGCGGCCTCTCCCTTGTGATACTTTCCCTCGCTTAAATACACCTCATGGCGGCCCGATTCGAGTATCTGCAGATCTTTGAAATCCCGGTGCATTTCATCCAGATCATACAGCATCGACTCATCGCGCGGCCCGCCGGAATCATAATTCATCTGATCTTTGTGAAATGCCTCAAGAATCAGCACACCTCCGGGCTTAAGTGTCTGTACGGATCGGTAGTGCAGTAACTTGCGGATATCCGGCGGGTTGTGAATATAGATCAAACCGACCACATCATACAGTTCTTCGCTCCAGGGATAAGAGTGAATATCGGCAACTTCATACCCAATGGATACGCGATGATCTTTGGCCAGTTGCATCGACTTTTCTTTAGCCACTTTACTGATATCAAAGCAATCTACCCTCCATCCCTTTCGGGCAGCATAGACGGCATTACGTCCCTCTCCTTCTCCCGGCAGCAGGAGTTTACCGGGATTCAACGAATCAATTACTTCTTTGAAATAAATATTTGGTTCAGTACCGTAAATAAACTCGTCTTCGCTGTATCGCTCATCCCAGAACTCTTTCGCCATCAGACTTTATCTCCGACAATTTGAAATACAATGTATAATTCCCGTAATCTCTTTTTCGGCAATGCGATAATATCGGAATTTCCCTTCCTTTTCGCTATGCAAAATGCCGCGGTCTTTCATACGGATCAAATGATGTGAGATGACGGCCTGCTCCTCATCGAGGGCTTCCATAAACTCACCCACATTCATTTTTTCTTTTTGTTCGAGTAATTCAATAATACGAATTCGCACCGGATGCGCAATAGCTTTCATGATATCTGCAGCATATTGCAGCTTTTCGGCATCTACAATCGGTTGTGGTTTAGTGGTTTTCGTTTCCATAGCTCTTATTTATGACTTAAGTCCAACTTTAGCTCATCACCATATTCGGAGGCTTCAATAGCATCATCAATGGTCATGTAAAACTGCACAGTCCGATTTCCCTTGGTACGGGATATAATATCTCGGACCGGCCCCTTCACTTCTGCCAGCCTGACTTGAATTTGTTGTTTTTCTAAATGATCTATTACCTCAAACAATTCATCCAGGCCGGTAGTATCAATTTCATTTATTCCGTTAAAATCCAGGATTAGTGTTTTGACCTCGTTTTGCTCTTTCAGCAAATCATAAACCTGCTCTTTAAAGTATTCTGCATTGGCAAAATGGATGGGAGCATCGAAACGGAATATCAACACATCCTTCTGCCGGTCGGTTTCGTAGCGGTGGATATTTCGATACACCGACGTTCCCGGAATTCGACCCAAAACGGTGTGATTCGGTCGGGCACTGCGATATACCAGCATCAGCACCGAGAGGATAACACCGAGTAAAATTCCTTCTTTAATACCGATAAAAAGCGTGCCTAAAAAAGTGGACAAAAGCATATAACGGTCATAGTGGCCGGTCTTCCATAACCGGCGAAATCCGCTGATGTCGATCAGGCCAATCACAGCCACCATGATGATCGCCGCCAGAACGGCTTTGGGAAGATAGTAAAATAGCGGTGTGAGGAACAGGAGCGTTACCGCAACAATTAAGGCACTGATGATCGAAGCCATCGGCGTTTTTCCTCCGGCATCATAATTAACGGCAGTTCTTGAAAATCCGCCGGTTACCGGGAATGACTGAAAAAACGATCCCCCTATATTGGCCGCTCCCAAAGCAATCAGTTCCTGGTTGGCATCCACCTTATATGTCCCGTCCTTTTGCTGAATGGCTTTGGCTACGGCAATTGACTCCATATAAGCTACCAACGAAATAGCAAATGCCATCGGCAGCAGAGCTTGAATATCAGCCCATTCTATAGCCGGTATCATAAGGGCGGGCAGACCATCAGGAATTTCACCTACGATACTAACCCCGGCCTGATGCAGACCGGAAAGGGCCAGCACTACCACCCCGATTATAACCGTCACCAAAGCCCCCGGCACCATCGGAGCGTACCGCTTAAGCATAAAAATCAGTACAATGGCTGCGGCTCCAATAGCCACAGTCCAAATATTGACGGCTGTGATCTGCGCGCCGACACCATAGACGATTTCGTGCAATCCTCCCGAAACCGATTCAATTCCAAGTATATGATGTATCTGGCTTAATCCAATTACAATTGCGGCTGCCGATACAAAGCCGGTCAGCACCGGATGGGATAACAAATTGACCAAAAACCCCATCCTGAAAACCCCGAATAAAAACTGGATAACTCCGATCATCAATGCCAGCAGAATGCTCAGAGCAATATACTCCTCCGGAGTACCGGCCAACGGGGCAACCGTCGATGCCACCAATAATGCGATTAACGCGACCGGCCCTACGGCCAGATGCCGTGATGTACCCATAAAGGCATATATCATCAACGGAACGACCGCCGCATAGAGCCCGTACTCCGGAGGGAGCCCCGCTATTAAAGCATAAGCCATGCCCTGGGGTATCAGCATCACACCGACCGTAAGCCCGGCTGAAAGGTCACTTTTAAACCATTCTTTCCGGTAGTCAGCGAGCCACTGTATTATGGGAAATATTGTTTTCAAAACTGTAATCAGAGAATGTTAAAAAGTTAAGGTAGCGTAAGTGCAGTTTTGAGTTTGGTCTGAAAAGGCCGGCTTGAGCCTCCCTAAGCACAGGCCAAAAATAATTTAGATTATCATGCGGTATAAGCCGTGTTTTGTCAAAAGCGACAAAAACCTAAATTCTTTATGATCCCCCTAAGGCTGCCAAGCCATAAGTGCGATTTCCTGATCTTACCCTATTCAACCTAAAGAAACAAAACAACCGCCGGATGCTGGTGCACACCCGGCGGCTGATATGAGTTGGAGGCTTGCTTTATTCAGCAGCTACAACATCACCTTCGCTCTTCCAGTTTTCGAACTGGTCGTCGATCTGTACAATGTTGTCAAATCCGGCCCGCTTCAGATAAGCAGCTGATACAGCCGAACGGGAGCCGGCGGTACAATGCACATACAGTTGCTTATCTTCAGGAATGCGTTCCAGATACTCCGGCAGACGAGAGTCCGCAGCGTTGATGGAGCCGGGGATATGCTCAACAGAGTAGTCGGCGTACTTGCGCACATCTACTACAGCTACATTATCATCGTTGAGCTTATCTTTGGCTTCAGCAAAAGTAGTTACCGGTATGGTGTCTACTTTGCCGCCGCCTTTACGGTATTCCTCGAACTGCTCAGGGGTGATATAACCCTTGATGCGATCCAGACCGATGCGGATCAGATCACGTACCGCTTCTTCCAGATTCTCCTCTTCGATGATCAGATAAATATCTTCATCTTCATCTACAAATGAACCGATAATCGTGTTAAAGGCTTTGTTCAGAGGTGAGAGAAGCGATCCGGGCAGATGTGCTTCGGCGAATTTATCGCGTGTCCGCGCATCCACAACGGCATTGCCTTTTTCAGTGGCTTTGGCTGCCAATTCCTCTGCAGTCAGATTTGCAGGCTCGGGCAGCTTTCCGTTCAATACAGCCGGACCGATTTTGTTATCGCGCTTCATACGGGCGAAATACATCGGTGGCTCAGGCTGACCTTCAAGAATGAATTTTACGAATTCATCTTCACTTGAGGCCGCTCTCAGTGCCGGGTTGAACTTTCGCTCATAGCCGAGCGTAGTTTCAGGAACTGAGCCCAGTGCTTTACCGCAGGCACTTCCGGCACCGTGTCCCGGCCAAACCTGCATGTAATCCGGCAGATCTTCTACAGATTTAATCGTTTCAAAGAGCCGGCGTGCAGAAGGCTCCATTACACCCTCCTGTCCGGCAGCTGACTCAAGAAGGTCAGGGCGGCCAAGGTCGCCTACGAAGATGAAGTCACCGGTAGCAATACCCATTGGTTCATCAGCACCACCACCTTTATCGGTGATTGCGTAAATCAGGTGTTCGGGGGTGTGTCCCGGAGTATGGATCGCTTTAATTTCGATATTACCAACCGAAACGATATCCCCGTCTTTCAACAGTTGATAATTGTACTTATCGCTGTTGATCAACCACTCATACTTCCAGTTTTCATCGCCTTCATCCGAAGCGTAGACTTTCACTCCTCGTTCGGCGAGTTCACGCAGACCGGATATATAGTCGGCATGAATGTGAGTATCAATTCCGGCTGTAATTTTCAGCCCTTCAGCTTCGGCGATGCGGTCGTATTGATCAAGATCCCGCAGGGGATCAATTACAGCCGCTTCGCCGGTCTTTTGACACCCGACTATATAAGAGTACTGAGCGATTTTTTGATCGAAGACTTGTTTGAAAAACATAGAGTTCTCCTTATTTGCTTATTTGTTTGTTTATTTTTATTAAAATCTTAGTGCGGCAGTTTGTCCTTAATCACTCCGTAGACAAATGTTCCCAACAGAGCTCCGGCAAACGGGATTAGCATAATTGTGAGCCCGGTACCGATTAAGGCAAAGTACGGGCCGGGGCAGGCGCCGGTGAGGGCCCAGCCAAGGCCGAAAATTGTTCCGCCGATTGAATAGCGATACATTTGCTTAGGATCCTTCGGTGCAATTGTAATCGGCTCTCCATTTATATCTTTAACGTTAAACCGCTTGATAATCTGTACCGAAATAATCCCCACAAGCACAGCCATTCCTATTACACCATACATGTGGAAATCCTGGAAGCGAAACATCTCCTGAATGCGGAACCAGGAAATCACCTCCGCTTTCGTCAAGACAAAACCGAAAAAGGTACCTA
>SLQI01000211.1 GCA_007131535.1 Balneolales bacterium
CGGAATTGAGATCATCAAGGCGCAAACGTGTGGAGCCCGAAAGACGCAGTGATCCCAGCGTGCCCGCTGAAGCAATGTGAGCATGGTTTGAGCCCGAAAGCCGAACATTACTCAATGGCTCAGGTGTTTCGATTTCAATCTCTATCCGGGGTGTTCGACCGAAAATCCGCCTGTTGGTTTCCTGCTCAACATAAAGGGTGTTATTGCTTACCGAAACGGCCACCGTTTCAATATCCCGCTCATTTCCATGTACGGTAATCCGGTACCGGTCTGATAGAACTACAGCACTCTCAAAATTGCCACTGATGCGCAAATTCTCAAAAGCATCCAGATCTTTCGGAGACTCAGTTAGAACTTCAGTTGATGTACTTCCGGGACCGGCCATCACCGAATAACATCCAACCAGAGCAAAAACCGTAAGTGTGAAAATTCCAAACAAGTTTCTGATATACATAATCTGATCGTTAGGTTAAATGATTTTTCAGGTGTACGCCGGCCGGATAGTTAAGTTTCAGACTGAAAAAAAATCAAACGGTAAACCAATTGAGTTTTTAAAAAAGTTTCCGTATTTCCTTCGGGACAGATTTCAATCAGGCAGTTACAACTCATTTATTTTGTAGCAGCATCACAAGTTGCTGCTATCTTAGATATAAATACAGGCTCTTCACGTGGAATTTGGTTTACTTGATTACATTGTATTAGTTGGATACTTAATCGGTGTTGCTTTGTTGGGGATATATGCCGCCGGCCGGCAGACTTCAACTAATGACTATTTTATGGGGGGCAAAGACATGCCGTGGTGGGCGGTATTGTTGTCTGTCGTTGCGACCGAAACCAGCACATTGACGTTTATCAGTATTCCCGCGGTTTCGTACGGATCGGATATCACATTTTTGCAGATTACTTTCGGGTATATCATCGGGCGAGTTGTGGTTAGCATGATTTTTCTGCCAGCTTACCATGAAGGTAAACTGACGACCGGATATCAGTACCTGGCAAATCGATTCGGCGGGGCGATGCGTAATATTACAAGTACCACTTTCATGATTACGCGTCTGTTGGCTGATGGGGTACGGCTGTTCGCTACGGCAATTCCTCTGGCAGTGATTTTTCGATTTGGCGGATTGTTTACTGAAATGTCGGATCTGCAGGTCTATTTAATCGCTATAGCGGCAATTGCAGGTATAACCATTATTTATACTTTTATCGGCGGAATTAAAGCTGTCGTCTGGATGGATGTGATGCAGATGACCATTTATGTCGGCGGGGCCGTATTGGCGGTGTTTATATTGGCGTTCAACATTCCGGATGGCATAACCGGAGCTATGAGTAATGCCATGGGCGAAGGAAAACTCAGGCTGATAGATTTCGGGGATTCAATCGGACAATCCATACAGTCGCCTTATGCTTTCTTTACGGCGGTGATAGGCGGAGCCGTTTTTTCTCTGGCTTCTCACGGAACCGACCATCTGATCGTGCAGCGCCTGCTAACGACCTCAACGCTGCGGGACAGCCAGAAAGCACTGATCGGAAGCGGGCTGGTAGCTTGCGCGCAATTTGCGCTGTTTTTATTTATCGGCTTGCTTCTCTACAGTTTTTATGAAGGGCAAACCCCGGAGGCGCTTGGCCTTTCCAACATGGATGAAATTTTCGCCATGTTTATCATTGAACAACTTCCGGTTGGAATATCCGGGTTGATTGTAGCCGCGTTACTTGCCGCCGCTATGAGCAGCCTGAGTTCTTCGCTCAATTCACTGGCCTCAGCTACCACCCTGGATTTGTATAAGCCGTATTTCGGACAAACAAATACCGCAAGTAAAGACTTATGGATCTCCCGGTCCATTACGGTTTTCTGGGGGGTGATTATAACCGGTTCGGCCTTTATGTTTGCCTTTATCCAGACCCAGGCCGAAGGGGAGCAGCCGGCAGTTGTGGAGCTGGGGCTTGAAATTGCTTCTTATACCTATGGAGGTTTGCTCGGAGCGTTTTTATTCGGCCTGTTTACAACCAAGCCAAACCTGACTGACGCAGCCATTGGCTTTTTTACCGGTCTGATCGTTATGCTTTATTTGGTTGAAGGTGTTATTCAGGATTTTCTGCCGGGGTCTGGTATTCCCGTTGCCTGGCCGCTATATACTTTGATTGGATCGATAGTTGTAATTGCAACAGGATTACTTTCGTACTACATCCGAACGAAATTACTTCGGGTGGATAATAGTTAAAACCTGAGTTCGATTCTAATTTTTTATCGACCAGACGGTGGTTTTGGGTAAATGCGATGTTGGTTGCTGGTTGCTGGAAGAAAAATTAACCATACTATAGATACATACTGGTTTGATGCAATAGAGGTATCGCAACGCTGTATGTTAACTGAATCAGGGATTGACAAGCTAATACTGTTGTCCGTTATCAGCTTCGCACCCATCCATTTCCGTTGACTTCAGTCAACGGTTAAGCGCCACCCCCTCATATTAACGCGGGGCTTTAGCCCCGCACCTTTCCGCTCCTGCACCACCATTCCAGCCATCCCTCTTTTCAATCCGAGGTTATCCCTGTATGGAAGGATTTTCAATATATGTCTACCTACCATTTCGGGGCTAAAGTCCTATAACTTTGTAAGAGCCGACGGAAATGGATATTCATTAGCTACCCTACAAAAATTGATATCCTGTAAATAGTCGTGGCACAGAGCTATACATATTTACGAACTATTTGACAGATAGTATTTTAGTAAATATGAATCGACTAAGGTTCGAAAGGCCGGACTCTTTTCTTCTTTATTA
>SLQI01000341.1 GCA_007131535.1 Balneolales bacterium
GCAGAGGAGTTACGCAGAGTAACGCTGAGATTTTATTCGACACTACCACTTTTCTTACAGACACTAATTATATGGTATTCGATGGTGTTTTAACTTTTCGCCTATAGATCTATTCCTTTAAAAATATTCTTCTGCGAAACTCTGCGTATTAACCCTGCGCCCTCTGCGGTTTCCTGGTTATCAAACCGATTAATACTTATAGAAACCTTCGCCGGTTTTGTCGCCAAGTTTGCTGGCGTCGACCATTTTGATCAACAACGGACACGGTCGGTAACGCGGGTCGCCGAAGCCTTCGTGGAGTACCCGCATAATATCGAGGCAGACATCCAGTCCGATAAAATCCGCCAGTCGGAGCGGCCCCATAGGGTGAGCCATACCAAGTTTCATCACTTCGTCAACATGTTCCGGTTCGGCAACACCTTCATAAACTGAAAAGATGGCCTCGTTGATCATCGGCATCAGCACACGGTTGGATACGAATCCGGGATAGTCATTTACCGGCACCGGTGACTTGCCCAGATTTTCGGACAGTTTGGTGATCTGTTCGGTCACTTCTTTAGCGGTATCCAAACCGTTGACCACCTCCACCAGCTTCATAACCGGCACGGGATTGAAGAAGTGCATCCCGATCACTTTCTCCGGTCGCGAGGTTACGGCTGCGATTTTGGTGATCGAAATAGATGAAGTATTACTGGCCAGGATCGTATCATCGGATGTAACTTCATCCAACTGCTGAAATATTTTCTTTTTAAGGTCGAACTGCTCATTGACAGCCTCGACAACCAAATCGGCGTCTTTGGCTCCTGAGCCGATATCAGTGGCCGTTGAGATCCGGCTCATCGTCGCCTCTTTGTCAGACTCGGAGATCTTCTCCTTTTTCACCATTCGGGCCAGATTTTTGTCGATGGTAGCGGTGGCTTTATCGAGCTGCTCTGGATTGACGTCAATCAGTGTAACATTGTAGCCGCTTTGGGCAAATACATGTGCGATGCCATTACCCATGGTACCCGCGCCGATCACGCTTACTTTATTTACTTGCATAATATTTTCGGTTTTTGTTTGATCAATAACTTTCCAACTCACCGAGAAACTACGAAAAGCGGGGGAATCTTCAAGGATTTGATGGGGATAAATTCATTAGTTCAATGTGACCAAGTTCAAGGTTTAAATCCATTTCCGTCGGCTTCAGCCGACGGTTGTACGGCTCCCGCAAAGTTATAGGGCTTTAGCCCCGAAATGGTAGTTTGACAAATATTGAAAATCCTTTCATGTAAGGATACCTCGTTTTGAAAAGAGGGATGGCTGGAATTTTTGGATTAAGAGCAAAAAGGTGCAGGGCTAAAGCCCCGCGTTTATATGAGGGGGATGCGCTTAACCGTTGACTGAAGTCAACGGAAATGGATGGGTAGCGAAGCTGTTAACTGACAAAACAGTATTAGGTTGCCAATCCCAGAATCAGCTAAAATACAGCGTTGCTATACCTATATTGCATTAAACAAGTACTTAAATTTAGCTTGATTTATTTTTCTTACCAGCATACCAGCAACAGACATCACATTTACCCAAAGCCGCCGTCAGGTCGATAAAAAATTCAGAGTCGAATTCAGGTTTATAATTAATCTACTTAAACACCCCCATCATTTCTCCACCTCATTCTTGTACTCATACTCTTTCTTTTACTCTTACTCCTACCCCTCCTCTCACCATGTCCAGCGGTACAGGCGCGGTGATTTTTGCACCCAGTGTGGCTTGGCGTTGGCGTAGCGGTAGCGCATGTGGATCATCGGACGAAACACCGGGCGGTCAATACGGCCGGGATAAATATACTCGCTGATGCCGGTCTGTTTCTGCAGCCCCCATTCGGGTACATGAAGCACGGCATCACACAAATAACGGATATAAAACGGTCCGTTATCCACAGGCCGGCTGTGGTAGATATCGGCTTTTATCTCTGCCGATTGCAGCTTAAGACGCCGGCAGGGCCGCAAGCCGAAACGGCTTAGCTGAGGTTCATCTGTATAAATTGATGAAAATCCGGTTACCACGTTTTGATTTTCCCGGTCAATCAGCCAGGCGCGATACTGCTTCCCGGAGGGGCTGCTCATTATGTAGTAAACCAGTGTGGCTTCCGGGAAATGCACTCTGCCCCAATACCAGTCCCGGAATGCGTGTTTCAAGGGTTCCTCACCATAGTTGTGATCATGATAACCCGAGCCGCTAAAGGGCAATTCGTAATTCCTGTAGCCTGAAATTTTCAGGTGCCCATATACGGTAGCAGATGGTTGCACCAGATTCCAGACATGGTCATCTCCCTCCCCTTCTTCCAACAGGGACTTCGATACGGGTGAACCGGTGAAATTAAGATCGGCCTCAATCGAGTCACCATCAGGTAACTGCTCCCTGAGCGTGAGCTGATAGCTTAGTTTGTTATTTTTCATCTGCTGCGAAAACTGATGTCCCCCGATGGAAACGACTAAAGGCTCAGACTCTAAAGACGCATCTTTTTTACGGTATTCAGTCAGGCTGTAATACACCGGTATTCCGTGATGATAAACTGAAATGCTCACGGCCGGATGCGCTTCCGGATGCGCCTCGTTTCCCGCTCCGTTTTTAATCATCCGGTTATACGCCGGAGAAAACGGGATGCCTTCATAGAAAATCATAACCATCGCCGTGTTGCCGTCATCGCTAACGGCATCAAAGTACCACCACTCGTAGCTTCCGGCAGGTTTGGATGCGGTTTTATGATCTTTTTCGTAATCGGCTATTATGTACAGCATCA
>SLQI01000227.1 GCA_007131535.1 Balneolales bacterium
CAACGGGCACACGGCAACCCCCCAGAAGCTTGCTGGGTTTTAATCCCGCTTGTTTTTGAGATATCGCATACCCGTTGCCTTAAATCATCTCTTCTTAACGAGTTTTACCAATTCCGGATGTTCTGTTGTAACTTCTCCCACGTATGAAACGCAATATTGCAAATATTCTCTTCTGGTCGGTTCTCTCGGCCGCTTTTATTGGTCCGGGCACCATAACTACGGCGGCCTCGGCCGGAACAGAGTTCGGTTTCACGCTGATCTGGGCGCTGGTTTTTTCCACGATCGCCTGCATTGTCCTGCAGGAAGCAAGTGCCCGGCTCACCACAGTCTCCGGTAAAAACCTGGGAGAGTCGCTTCGGTTTTATCTCTACCAACACCCCGCCGGGCGCATGATTCTCTATCTAATCCTGGTCGCCATCCTCTCCGGATGCGCCGCCTACGAAGCCGGAAATATCCTGGGCGCTGTATCCGGCATCACCCTGATTACCGAACTCCCTGCTTTCTGGATTACCCTGAGCATCGGAGTGCTGGCCGGACTTCTGTTGTGGTACGGCACCATCCGGCTGATTGCCAAAACACTGGGTTTTGTAGTGGCTTTCATGGGCCTGTGCTTTCTGACCACCGCCCTGATCATGCAGCCCGACCCATCCGCGCTTTTTCAGGGCAGTCTGATTCCTTCGTTTCCCACCGGTTCGGAGCTGCTGATACTGGGGCTGATCGGCACCACCGTAGTACCGTATAACCTGTTTCTGGGCTCCGGAATCGCGCACGACCAATCCCTTCGGGAGATGCGCCTCAGCCTGACCGTCGCCATTGCCCTCGGGGGCGTAATCTCCATTGCCGTTTTGATCGTCGGCTCCGCTATAACCGGGAGTTTTTCTTTTGAAGCCCTTGCTCATCGACTGGAAGATAACCTCGGTGGATGGGCCTCCGCCCTCCTTGGCCTCGGGCTTTTTGCCGCCGGTCTGACCTCGGCCATGAGCGCCCCGCTCGCAGCGGCCATCACCGGAAGAAGTATTCTGGCGAAATCGCAGGAACAACCCGAGTGGCAGATCACCGGCACCCGGTTTCGTGCCATCTGGCTGGCTGTTCTCATCATCGGAGTGTTCTTCGGATTTCTGCAGGTTCAGCCTGTTCCGGCCATCATCCTTGCCCAGGCGCTCAACGGTGTCATACTGCCATTGATCGCCGTATTTCTGTTCCTGATCGTCAACAGCCGTATTCTGCTGCCGGACCATACCATCAACTCCGGAACCCACAACCTGGTGATGGGCGCGGTAGTATTCATTACCATCATGCTCGGTCTGATGAACCTCGCCCGTGCTCTTTCCGGATTTCTGCCGGTTGATCTGGTGGATGAACAGTTCATACTCTACGGCTCAGTCATCACCGTCTTGCTGATCTCCTGGCCGGTAGGGGTATATTTAAGAAAAATGAGACTCAATTCTCAGTGATCAGTGATCAGTAAGCAGTTATCAGGAGGGCTATAAAAAATCTATTGCTAATAGCCGGGAGTGAGCCATAAATTGATTGGCTATCTTTACTGATAACTGACACACTGGCACACTGATCACACTGGCACACTGACACACTGCTAACTGACACACTGATCAAATAAGTTTTTCACGGAGGGCTTTGGCTACGGCTTCGATTCCTGAGTTAACCTGCAGCTTGATATATATATTCTGAATATGTGAGTTTACGGTTGATGGGCTGAGGTTTAGCTGTTGGGCGATAAGTTTTTGTGGCAGTCCCGATGCCATTAACTCAAGTACCTGGGTTTCCCTGGTTGATATTCCGTAAGCACCCGGATCGGGTTTATGCTCTTTAAAATGATCCAGCACTTTATCAGCTACAAACGGGGGCATCAACATTCCTCCATTATGTGCCTCAAATATCGCATTGATGATAATCTGAGCCGGAGCGTCTTTTGTCAAATAACCGGAAGCCCCGTTTTGAAATGCTTTAAAAATAAGTGTGGGATCCTCGGAAATCGTTAACATAATTATAGATGCGGCAGGAGCCAGCGATTTAATTTTCACCAGAGACTCTATACCGGATTTACCGGGCAGATTGATATCCAGTAAAATAATATCGGGCTGAAGGCGATTGGAAAATGACTTCAGTACAGCAATCATAGATTCAGCTTCCCCGAAAACAGCATCACATTGAAGGTGATCCTCCGGTTCCAGTAATGATTTTAGCCCCTCGATATAATTACTATCATCTTCAACGATCCATATATTCACGATTTTGCTCCCGATTTCCTCCGTAATGTATGTAAGAAAACTCAATGCACACCCACCCGCATAATTATACGGTTTTGAGATTATCTACCAATTGATAAGAGCTTCTTCATATATATTCAATAGTGCAAACACACTAAACTGCAAACCGCAAATGAATTCTGGTTCCACTACCGATTCGAGAAGTTATATTCAGCTCCCCGCCAAGCTTAGCAGCGCGCCGTTTTAAGGTGTTCATACCGCGGCCTTCTTTCGAAATTTCCGGATCAAACCCATTTCCGTCATCCCCAATAGACAGATGAATTAAATTATTCTCATCTATAAACAGCTCAATATATACTTGCTTCGCCTCAGAGTGCTTATGGATATTATGCAGCGATTCTTTGTAGATCATATATAAATCCCTGCGCTTTTCCATATCAAGCTCCGGGTATACCGGCATATCTATATTCCAGTTTACCTGAAAGTCGACTAAAAGCTGTGAGGCCGTTTGCCTCATCCGGGAAATGAGAGCCTCCCAGGAATCATTGGA
>SLQI01000493.1 GCA_007131535.1 Balneolales bacterium
AAACCAAAATCTGAGAGGTGAGGAGATAGTATTCCGTTTTGGCCGTTTTCTCGTACTTCTGACGATCAAAGCTTTTTAAGCATCAGGGTAATTGAATCTGTACAGGTATTTGAAGTGAACTTACTTTTGCAGCTTTTTTGTTCTACCCAACGTTAGAGTCGAACTCAGGTTTGAAACTCAAGTGTCACAGCTATCGATGTGAGAACAGTTATATTTCTCTCTCATAACTTCATATACATTGCCGCACTGCCGGAGGCGGCCTCTTGAAAACCAAATTTTTGATAAAATGCGGGTTCGTCGGCAATCAGACTGACAAAAGAGCCTGCCGGTGCATCCCGATGAATAAAATCCATAATAGACTGCATAATCTGCCTGCCGATGCCCTTCCCCTGATAATCCGGATCCACAGCAATATCTACAATTTCATAATTGCAGCCTCCATCCCCGATTACTCTTCCCATGCCAACAGTTTTATCAGCCGAAACAGCTGTGACTGCATAAAGTGAATGGGGAAGCCCTCTTTCGGCAGCCTCACGGCTTCTCGGGCTCAGACCGGCAACGACCCGAAGTCTGAGAAAGTCATCAACAGCCGGCTGCTTTTCAATTATCTCAATCATTCCACTGGTTAATTGGGTCTATGCTGATAAATTTGAATGTAGTTTGACAACTTACATCCTCCATCCAAATATGTTCAAATCAGTTATCCGTCAGAACTCATGCCGCTTGCCGGTGCCGGTTAATTGCTCTTTGGGATTGACCGATCAGGTATTTTTCTATTTCCACTAAAATAAACACAACGATTCCTCCGGTAATCGGCAGCAGCCAAAAGTATAACTCCATCCCTTCAGTGCCGAACCATATATTCATTAATGGCAAATACGTGAATAATAGCTGCAGCAAGATCAGCACACCGGATGCTACAAAAACCACTTTGTTACGGAAAAACCCACTTCCCAGAGCCGGTGTGTTCATTCGCCGGCAGTTATACAGGTAAAATAGCTGCCCTACAACCAGCGTATTCACGGCCACGGTACGGGCTGTTTCCATTTCATACCCTTGTGTCGTCATCCAGGAGTAGACACTGAGAGTCATCCCGCCGATTAAAAAGGATACAAACGCGATTCGCCAGATAAAATACCCTCCGAGAATCGGGGCATCGGTATCCCGTGGCGGTCGCTTCATCACATCCGGCTCGGCATATTCGAACGACAGCGCCAGTGCCAGGGTTACAGCCGTAACCATATTGACCCACAGAATCTGCACGGGTGTTACCGGCAATACCGTACCCATCAAAACAGCGGCAAGTATTACAATCGACTGAGCCCCGTTTGTCGGGATGATAAATAATATCGCTTTTCTCAGGTTATCATAAATCGTACGCCCCTCTTCTACCGCATTTGCGATGGATGCAAAATTATCATCAGCCAACACCACTTCGGAGGCCTCTTTGGTAACTTCGGTTCCCTTAATGCCCATAGCAATCCCTACATCAGCTCGTTTCAGGGCAGGGGCGTCATTCACACCGTCTCCGGTCATAGCACATATCATTTTATCGGCTTGCAGGGCTTTTACCAGGCGCAATTTGTGCTCCGGACTGGTGCGCGCAAAAATATCGTGTTCCCGGGCCGCCTGAGTAAACTCCCGATCATCCATAGCCTCCAACTCACTGCCGCTTATGGCCTTATTCGCTTCACCCAGCCCCAGTTCACTGCCGATAGCTTTAGAGGTAAGAATGTGATCTCCGGTTATCATCTTAACCCGGATTCCGGCCTGCTTACACTTTTTAATAGCTTCAATGGCTTCCGGTCGCGGCGGGTCGATGATTCCTATTACCCCTAAAAAAGTCAGATTATTTAGATCATCCGGATCTAACCGGTCAGGTTTGCCGTCCGGTGTTCCGATGGCTGCCGCTATCAGCCGGTAACCTTGCTGCGCTAACGCTTCGGATTTCTCTTTCCAAAAACTGGTGTCCAGTGGCTGCTGACCGTCAGCTGTCATTTGCCGGCTGCACAACTGCAGTAACCGCTCGGGTGCTCCTTTTACATAAATTATATGTTCGCCATCCACCTCATTGAGAGTAGCCATATACCGGTGCTCCGATTCAAACGGAATCTGGTCTATACGGGATGGATCGAATTCATGCAATCCCGCTTTAAAACCGAAGGTCATCAATGCGCCTTCGGTAGGATCCCCGTTCATCACCCACTCATCCTGATCTGAGTACAAACTTGCGTCATTGCAGGTGCGAACGGTCTCGGCAACTTTTTTCAACAGCGGATCAGAAGAGACATCTGTCTTTTTCCCCTCATGCATTATTGCACCTTCCGGCTCATACCCTACTCCTTCAACCTGGTAATGCTTATCAGCTGTAACCACAGATTTAACGGTCATCTCATTGCGGGTAAGCGTGCCGGTTTTATCCGAGCAAATCACCGTTACCGAACCCAGGGTTTCAACCGAAGGTAACCTGCGGATAATGGCATTCCGGGCTGCCATCGCCTGAACTCCTATTGCCAGGGTAATGGTCATTATTGCCGGCAGACCTTCCGGTATAGCCGCAACGGCAAGGCTGATGGCTGCCATAAACAGTTCATCAACTTCATAGTCCCGGAAGAAGTAGCCTACGGCAAACAAAAACGCTGCCGTAGATAAAATGATCAATGACAGTACCCGGCCAAATTGCCCGATCTGTCTAAGCAGGGGGGTAGTAATCTTTTCAACTTCGGTGATCATCCGGTTGATTTTACCCAGTTC
>SLQI01000346.1 GCA_007131535.1 Balneolales bacterium
ACTTATAATCCCGACATCCCCAAACCTTCAGAAATTCTGGGGTTTGAAGTCGGCCAACAGCATCCTGACCACGCACTGATTGTTCAGTATATGTATGCGGTGGCTGAAGCATCTGACAGGGTGGAAATCCGGGAATACGCGCGTACGTTTGAGCACCGCCCATTATTACTGTTGACGGTGACTTCCCCCGAAAACCTCGACAATATTGACGAGATCCGCTCAAACCACCTTAAGCTCGGTGATCCTGAGCAGTCCGGTGATCTCAACCTTGATGAGATGCCGGTAGTAACCTGGCTGGGGTACAGTGTGCATGGCAATGAGGCAAGCGGAGCCAGCACATCATTGCTTTCCGCCTACTATTATGCAGCGGCTGAAGGCGACAAAATTGATGAAATTCTTGAAGAAAGTGTCATTTTGATCGATCCGGTCTATAATCCCGACGGAGTCAACCGCTTCGCCAGCTGGGTGAACTCCCACCGCAGCTCCGTGATGGACGGCGACCCCAACAACCGGGAGCACAATGAAGTATGGCCCGGATCCCGAACCAACCACTATTGGTTTGATCTCAACCGGGACTGGATGCCGGTGGTACATCCGGAAAGCCGGGGTCGTATTAATATGTATCAGAGCTGGAAGCCGAATGTACTTACCGACCATCACGAGATGGGAACGCAATCCACTTACTTTTTTCAGCCCGGAGTGCCATCCCGCGACAACCCTTTGATTCCGGATCGCACCATTGAGCTGACCGGCAAACTGGCTGAATACCATGCCGATTTTCTGGATCAGTTTGATCAGCTCTACTGGACTGAAGAGGGGTTTGATGATTATTACATTGGTAAAGGTTCAACCTACCCGGATCTGCAGGGAACCATCGGAATTTTATTTGAGCAGGCCAGTGCACGCGGTCATCTGCAGGAAAGTCAGCACGGAGATGTAAGTTTTCCGATGGCCATTCGTAATCAGTTTGCCACTTCCCTCTCTACGGTTGAAGGCACCCATGCTCTGCGTATGGAATTCCTGGAGCACATGAGGGATTTTTATATTGATGCGGTTGAAGAAGCCCGCAATAACGACACCAAAGCGTATGTATTCGGGGATGAGCAGGATCCGGCCCGTACCTATCATTTGCTGGATATCCTGGATCATCACAACATCGAAGTGTATGAACTGGCCGAAGAAATTGAGCGTGACGGGGTAACCTATCATCCGGACTGGGCGTACATTATTCCGACCGAACAACCGCAATACACCTATCTGGAAGGGTTATTCATGGAGCATCATGAATTTGCGGACAGTCTGTTCTATGATGTATCCACCTGGACCCTGCCCCATTCTTTTAACCTGGATTATGCCGAACTTAAGAGGGGCGGACTGTTCAGCAGAGACTTTCGGGATGATTATCTGGGAGCACAGGTTGAAGAACCTGAATTTCCCCAAGGTACCTTACACGGAGATGAAGACCCGTATGCCTACATTTTTGAATGGCACGGCTACTATGCGCCGCGCGCTGCGTATCGCCTGCTGGATGCCGATGTTCGCATAAAAACAGCGGCCCGGACTTTTTCAGCCCCAACGACCAACGGAGTTGTTGATTTTGACTATGGAGCCATTATGGTCAATATGGGTATTCAGGATGAAGCAAGCCCGGAGGAGATCCATGAAATCATGGAAACCATCGCCGAAAATGACGGTATTGAAATCCATACGGTTGAAACCGGCTTAACACCCGAAGGAATTGACCTGGGCAGCCGAAACTTCAACACCGTTGAGAGGCCGTCAACAATGGTAGTTGTAGGGAGCGGAACAAGTATGTATGATTCCGGTCAGATTTGGCATCTTTTGGATCAGCGCTACGAAATGAATCTGAGTCTGGTCGATAAAAGTGATCTGGGCGGAACGGATCTGAGCCGGTACAACAACATTGTGATGGTCAATGGTAATTATAATGACCTGAGCGAGAATGTTGTGGAATCCATCAAAGACTGGGTAAGTGATGGCGGTACATTAACGGCAATAAACAATGCTGTGCGCTGGGCTGCCAATAACGATTTGGCGGATGTGGAGTTTAAAAGTACGCATCGACGCCTGCTTGAGCAGGGAGATTTCCCCCGCTATATCGACGAAACTGCCGAACGGGGAGCTCAGGTGGTAGGCGGAAGTATTTTCGAAACCCGGGTGGATCTGACTCACCCGCTTCTGTACGGATATACCCGCGAAAAACTTCCGGTATTCCGCGACAATCGCATTATGATTGAGCCGACCGAGAATCCCTACGCCAGTCCGGTAAGATATACCTCTGAGCCTCAATTGAGTGGTTATGTATCCGAGAAGAACGAGGAGCTGTTGGCTGATATAGCCGGAGTTGCCGTAAGCTCACATGGCTCAGGCCGGGTGATACTGATGCCGGATAATCCGAATTTTCGTGCTTTCTGGTTCGGCACCAATAAGCTGTTTGCTAACTCCCTGTTTTTCGGCAATACCATTGGCTGGTCCACGACCAACTAAAACCAGCATTTAAGGTTTCGAACACTATGAAGGCGGAGTTGCCTGCGGGCAGCTTCGCCTTTTTTTGGTGTCTGTAAACCTGATTTCATTTCAAATACGTGGTCAGGTTCAATTCTCCTGATGCCAAGTAAGGGATAAACAGGCGTTAATCAACCAAACAACGACTCATCAATCCATTTCCGTTGACTTCAGTCAACGGTTAAGCGGTGCCCCTACCGTCCACAAAAACGGGGCTTTAGCCCCGTACAGGTAGTTAGAATTTTTTAAAAATCCTTCCTGCCGAGATTCATAGGTTTACCCGAAAATATGGCTGAGATTGTGGTGCGAGTGCGGGGCTAAAGCCCCGTGTTTATATGGGGGAGGACGCTTATCCGTTGACTGAAGTCAACGGAAATGGATGGGTGCGGACCAGATAACTGACAACAGTACAAGGTTGTATATCCCTGAATCAACTAATATACAGCGTTGCAATACGTAGATTGCTTTAAACGGGTACATATCAGTACGTTTGATTAATTTTTCTAACAGCAACCAGTAACCAGTAACCAGTAACCAGCAACCAGCACCAGACATCTCATGCACCCAAAGCCCCCGTCTGGTCGATAAAAAATTTAGAATCGAACTTTGGTTAATAATAATGAATTCCGATAGGTTAAAATCAGTTGGAAGTTTTTCCGGATATTTAGCTAAATTGGTCTATCAAGATTCATTGGAAAGGAAGATCATGCTATGGCTCGTAAGCCCTTCTCACCCTCAGAAATTGACAGTCGCTCTATTGTGGGTAACAACCCCGTTTCGCGTATGGCGATTATTGTATTGACAGCTTCCATGTTGTTGGGGTTGGTACTTATTCTGTCCGGTTTTGGCACCCGGTGGGGTTGGTGGCATTACACGATGGGATTTGACATCATGCGCTGGACTGCAATTTTTGGAGCATTTATGCTGGTGATGACCACCTATGCCTTTTTCCGGGTGAAAAATATGAAAAGCCGGCGAGGCACCCCGCTTGCGGCTTTAGGTTTATGTATATCCGTGGTTTTGGTTGCCGTACCGACCGGCCTTCATGTAGCGTCAGGTATATTTCCGGCCATCCATGATGTCAGCACCGACACCGAAAATCCACCGGAATTTGTGGATGTCACTTCGCTGAGGTCAGATGCGGATCGAACACCGGAATATGGAGTTCGTGAGACGGCGGCAATTCAACACGAACATTACCCTGAGATTAATTCCTTTACCATGAATCAATCCTATAACCGGGCATTTGAGCTGGCTTTACAGGCAGCCGGAGATATGCGGGGCTGGGAAGTAATAAGTTATGACCGCGCTGAAGGCCGAATTGAGGCTACAGACCGGACAGTCTGGTTTGGCTTTGAGGATGATGTGGTTGTTAGAGTTCAGGAGAAGAACGGGATCACCTTAATTGATGTTCGTTCCAAAGCTCGGGTTGAAAGGAAGAACCCGGGAATCCATGCACGTAGAATTAACCGCTATCTGAATCGGATCAGCAGAGCGGAATAAATAAAATCCATCATATTTATGAAGTACAATTCGATACTGTCTATTATCAAACCGGTAACGGTTTTCTTTTTGATGTTATCTCTCGGGGGTTGCTCATTTATTCATGCCCAGGAGCGCGAGGTTCCGAGTGATACTGCCGGTGTAACCTCACATCAGGTTACCGTTGGTGGCCAAACTATACCCTACGAAGCTGTTACCGGATTTCAACCGGTATGGAATGATGACCATCAGGAAGCGGCGTCCATGTTCTATGTCTACTACCGGCGATCGGATATTGACGATGTTTCAAGGCGACCACTGGTATTCTCCTTTAACGGTGGACCTGGCTCTGCCTCGGTATGGATGCATATCGGCTATACCGGACCCCGCTTTCTTAACATTGATGATGAAGGCTACCCCGTTCAGCCTTACGGCGTTCAGGAAAATGAACATTCCATACTTGATGTGGCCGATATTGTCTATGTTGACCCGGTAAATACCGGGTTTTCCCGGATTACCAGTGATGATACCGATCGCGAGGACTTTTTTGGGGTCAATGCCGATATTGAATACCTGGCTGAGTGGATCGATAATTTTGTATCCCGGTATGATCGCTGGACTTCGCCGAAATACCTTAAAGGTGAAAGTTACGGAACCACACGAGTGGCCGGGCTGGCGCGCCGCCTGCAGGGATCGCACTGGATGTATCTGAACGGGGTGATTCTGGTATCCCCCACAAACATGGGGATTGATCGCAGTGGGCCGGTGGGTGATGCTATAACTCTGCCCTACTATGCGGCCACAGCCTGGTATCACGATGTGTTGCCGGAAGAACTTCAGCAAAAAGAGCTGGAAGATCTGCTGGCAGAAGTAGAAGAGTTTACCATTGAGGAATACATCCCGGCGCTGAGCCGCGGAGGATCGTTGGATCAACAACGCAGAGCAGAAATTGCAGAACGGGTAAGCTGGTATTCCGGACTTTCTGAGCGTACGGTAGTAAATCACAATCTTACCGTTCCCACCTCCTATTTCTGGAAAGATCTCAAACGGGATCAGGGGCTAACCGTCGGTCGGCTGGATTCCCGCTACCTCGGCAAAGACAAACAGGATGCCGGTGAGCGCTATGAGTTCGATCCCGCGTTGAGCTCCTGGAACCACGCGTTTACGCCGGCCATAAACCATTATTTACGAGAGCAGCTCGGCGTGGAAACCGACCTGCAGTACAATATCTTTGGTCCGGTTCATCCGTGGGATCGCAGTGGGGATACCACCGGTGAAGATTTGCGCCGGGCTATGGGTGAAAATCCTTATCTGAACGTGCTGGTACAAGCCGGTTATTATGACGGGGGTACCGACTACTTTTCCGCCAAATACACCATGTGGAATATGGATCCGGGCGGGCGTTTTCAGGATCGTATGCGTTTTGAAGGCTACGAAAGCGGCCATATGATGTATCTGCGCCAGGAGGATCTGGAGAGCTCCAACGAACATATCCGCCAATTTATAAGAGAGACGATCCCGGAAGAGGGAATGCCTGCCCAATACTAATCAGATTACATTTTATACTGCCGGACGGGTGATGCTATAACTTATCCACCGTCCGGCATAATTTATCCCGCCTAAGACACTACCACTTTTCTTACAGACACTAATTAAAAGAAAGATTAGTGCTGTAATAAAAACAGCTACACAATAATCCACATAGTCAATGACAAGTTCCGGATAAAAATATCTTTAATTTCCGGCATTGCGCTGTTATCCTGTTATTAGGTAATGATCTTCTGAACTGATCACGCAAAAAATCAGGTTCTTTGGTCTGATTTTGAGATAGTTTTTTCTTTAATCCCTTGTCCACCAAGTATCTATAGAACAAAACTATAGACTGTTATTTCAGTTGATAATTAAGTCTCATTTGTATTTCAGACTTAACAGGTACCCGCTCGTAATTACTTTAAAACCGGCTGTGAATTATTCATACGATCTGCCGGTAGTTTTTTTTACCACAATACTACACATCAATTAGTACTATAGAGAGGAGTATAGACTATGTATAATTCACATATAAGTTATAACTACAACTCACAAAACAGATCCGCACTGGCTATGATTCTTGCAGGAGGACGCGGAACCAGGCTTGAGGATTTAACGCGGTGGCGGGTTAAGCCGGCTGTGCCGTTCGGTGGAAAATATCGGATTATCGATTTTACCCTTTCCAACTGCATCAACTCGGGGGTCCGGAAAATGGCGGTGCTAACCCAGTATAAGTCGCAGTCATTAATCCGGCATTTAAACCGAGGCTGGGGGTTTTTAAACCCGGAGTTCGGGGAATTTATAGAAGTTATTCCCGCCCAGAAAAGAAATAAAGAAGATTGGTACCAGGGAACGGCCGATGCGGTATATCAGAACATGGATTTTATTCTTAAACATACTCCTGAACACACGATTATTTTGGGCGGAGATCATATTTATAAAATGGATTATAACAAACTACTTAGCTTTCATGTCCGGAATCATGCCGAAATAACTATTGCCAGTATAGAAACTCCAATTGATGAAGGCTCCTCATTCGGGATAATCGGAGCCGATAAAAACTTCCAGGTGACCCGTTTTGAAGAAAAACCTCAAAGGCCTGCCCCGTTGCCCAACAATAAGAATAAGTGCCTTGCCTCCATGGGGATATATGTTTTTAATACCGATTTGTTAATGGAATTGCTGATTCAGGATGCCGCCGACCCCTCCTCCTCTCACGATTTTGGTAAGGATATTCTCCCCAAAGCGATGAAAACCAACCGAGTATATACCTGGCCGTTCCGGGATAATGCAACCGATGAGCCCGGGTACTGGAAAGATGTGGGTACGGTAGATTCGTATTACAAGGCCAACATGGATTTAATCCAGGTAACCCCC
Organism: Balneolales bacterium; assembly: GCA_007131535.1. Classification (GTDB taxonomy): domain Bacteria; phylum Bacteroidota; class Rhodothermia; order Balneolales; family Natronogracilivirgulaceae; genus SLJN01. The sequence goes on from SLQI01000346.1 coordinate 6,916, forward strand.
GAACTGAATCTATATGAACGAGAATGGCCGATTCGGTCAACACTGCTTCAGCATCCGCCGGCCAAATTTGTTTTTAACGATGACGGGCGCAGAGGAATGGCTGTAGACTCAATGGTATCCGAAGGCAGTATAGTTTCCGGGGCTTATGTTAAAAACTCCCTCATTTCCACCAATGTGTATGTGATGGACTCCCGAATTGAAAAGTCAGTTATCCTGCCTGATGTGGTAATTCACCCCAACTGCCGGATTCAAAATGCAATAATTGATAAATACTGTGTGATACCGGAAGGTGTGGTAATTGGTGAAAACCCGGAAAGGGACCGCAAGTGGTTTCATGTAACCCCGGAAGGGAACGTCTTAGTGACACCGGAAATGTTGAAAGCACGGCAGTACAGTGACAGGGCACCAGAGAAGCAGTACAGGGCTACCCGCCTGAAACTGGACATGCAGTTTCCGGTCACAAAAAAATACAAAGAACCAGTCACCTCTTAATAATTTCGTATCATTAATATTTCTAAAGCCGGCAGATAGCAATATCACCGGCTTTTTATTTTTCAGCGAAAATATACTATATATTTAGTTGATGCCAAAAATTTGCCTCCGCCACCGTAAAAAAAATTCGAAGAGTTTTATATCCGTAAGTGTTAATCAGCTTTAATTATATGCAGGGGAGCGTTTTATCGATTCTTGAAAAGTTTTAAAAAAAATCGAAATCCCGATTAACAATATGCCTCGAAAAGACTGCCTTAGGTGAAGGCACTTTTATAGTAGCTTGACCCCTAAAGAAACAAAAGCAAGACGAGGAACCCTGTTATGCAGGATCATATATACCCGAAAGATACTGACTACTATCCTGCTTACCCTGCAATCAAGAGAGTTATAAACCGGGCTCTGATCGTTGATGACGATCTCAACATCAGAGCCCTGGTTTCTTTTTACTTAAAAAAAATATGTGACAGTGAATTTGCGGAAAGCGGTTTACAAGCTCTTGAAGCTGTGAATCGCAGTGATTATGATTTGATATTAATGGATATCGAATTAGGATATGGAATGAACGGTGTAGAAGCATCCCGGGAAATCCGGCAATTATCGGATTGCCGGGACGTACCTATTATTGCTATGACTTCTTCAGTTGAACCCGGTATCCGCAAAAAATGTCTGGATGTGGGAATGGATGCTTTTTTATCTAAACCGTTTTATAAGCATACGTTGCTTGATGAAATCGAACATGTGATAAAGGAGAACAACAAGTGAGATCACGGTACAATTATTCGGATCTGGATGAACAGATCCGCCATTACATCAATGGAACGCTAACTCAGGAAGAGATTGATCAACTTTGGGCAGAGCTGCTTCGCCAACCCGAGTACATGGAATATTTCAAAACATCGGTTAACCTGCATGCTGTAGCCAAAGAAGAGCAGGTAGCGAATCTCCCCGCCAAACAAGAGCCCGGCCAGAACCCGTGGGTTCGACTTATGGCAGCCGCTGTTCTGTTAATAGCTATGGCCGCAGGGTTTTTTCTTTGGTATGATCAGCAATCCGTACAGGTAGTTCCTGAAGCTATAGACCGAATAGAACTCGATATCATGCGGTCTGCGGCAGAGGTACCCGAGCAGGACCAGCAGCCATTGCAACAGGCTTTGATGATGGTTGCCGACGAGCAGACCGATCAGGCCAGGAAGTTTTTAGACTCTTTGCGTTCGGCGGCTCATTCGGGTGAGTTGAAAATCGAGACTGTAATCACCAGAGCCGTTATCGATTACAATGAGGGTCATTATGCTCATGCCGGCGAATTGTTTGAACAGGTACTCAACCGACCCGACCTCTCTCCCGGCCAGCGGGAACGGGCTCATTGGTATTTGGCTCAGGCGCTGCTCCGGCTTGAGGAGTATGAACAAGCGCGCCAACATGCCGAAACCGTACGCGATATTGATGGAGCCTATTACCGTGCCGCCCGCCGGCTGCTTGACCAATATGATATGATGGATAATTATAACTAAAGCTGTTCCCCGGGTCGAATCCGGTAACTGAATACAGCTTGTTGATCGGCGTGCTTGCCGGTTCGGTACATCCCTATGAAAACCACGGTTAAAAACCAGCCGAGCAGCAGAAAAAAAGCGACTCGCCTGGAAGCGGGCGCACGATAAACCGGAGAGGGATCCCCGTATAAGGTCATTGCTCCCCACCAGTAGGGGTCGCTGTTTCGATTGTTCAGGTAATCGAGCTTGGCTTGTTGCAACGCTTTATCCTTGGGGTAGCCTTTATTCAAATTCCGGTGAAACTCAGTACTCAGCGTTGCTGCCGTCTCATCCCGCACCGGCCATAAATTTGTGGCCATGCTACGCGCACCGGCAAACCGGAAAGCCCGGCTTAATCCGGCTATTCCTCCCCCTTTTACATACGTGCCGGCCCCGGACTCACAAGAACTTAGCACTACCAGCTCATTTTGCAGATTCATCTCGAACAATTCGTAAGCATATACATGTGATTGTTCATCTTCTTCATTACCGCCGAAGTAAATCACAGAGAAAAGGGGATCGTGCGGCGAAACCTCTCCGTGGGTTGCCAGATGTAAAATACGGCTGCCTCCGGCTTTCGAGACAAAGTTGGAATAACTGGCCTCTTCATTGGTAAATACCCGGCAGGATTGGCGCTGATTATAAATTTGTCTGATCTCCGAGGCTTCTCTTGCGGCGAATGGCAAAGCCGGCAGGGAAGCATCCGGGTTGAGCACACTGTGCTGGTCGTGGGTTCGCTTAACTCCCATAGCTATTATTTCATTGTTCCATCCTAAACCAGTGGATCGTGAGGCTGTCGAGGTTTGCTGGCGCTCATTCAATGAGTGGCGATAATGGATTACGAGCTCTTCAATAAGGTAGCGACTGCTTCCGTATGCGCTGGGATGTGCCGGCGCGGAAACCGGCAAAATCTCATGAGGGATGTAATACATGAAATGATCCGGAACAACTTCCAGATGGGCAATGCCTTGCAGCCACTCCGGCTCTATAAGCCGGCTTTTTAACTGATGCAAAAATTCCAGATCTGTTTTACCATTGTGCAGGTCTCCAATAAACTGCTCGATTTCGAACACTTCCAGGTCATCAAACTCCACAACCCTGCCTTTTATCTGATCCCGGTAAATAGCATGGATATACATTCGATTGTCGATCATACTGTAATTCAGGATCATTTCATCTCTGCTCAGTGAGCGTTGCAGATGTCTGATATCAACGGGGTTGAATGCGGATTGATCGTGAATTTTATGGCGGAGCCGGTTTTTTTCATTTTCGGCTTTGAGCAGCATCTCGTTCAGATCTGCTTTCTCCGACCCTTCGGCTGTTCGGAGCCGACTGCGAAGCTCTTCAATGATTTGGGTCAGCTCATTGTCGTATATCAGCTCCTCTTCACTCAACACCTGGGATTTGAGTAAATGGTGGTTGTGGAAGTCGGCCTGGCTCAGATTATTCAGGCGGTCGAGAAAAGTAAGCAGCCGGGAGTGCTCCTCTTTTTCAAACAGGATGGTAGCATACAGCCGGAAGGCGTCTTCCAGTACCGGGATCAGGCTGGCCCGCCCGGTTTGATAGTCGGAGCTGTTCTGCACCCGCTCCAGCGCCTCCTGAACGTAGGGGGTAAGCTTTTCCAGGGCTTCATTCTTCTCACCAATCCGGAAACGGTAGCGGGAAAACAGGTTGATAACCCGAAGCTGAAGACGGAAATCATAATCATCCAGGTTTTCTTCCCGTAACTTGCTAACATAACCTCCGGCCGTTTCCATATCCTGCCGGTCAATGTGCAGTTCGGCAAAACGGGTGGTCGCATCGATCCGGGAACGATGTGAGTCAGCCTCCTCAGATAAGCGCATTACTTCCCGGTGAAGCTCAGCAGCTTGCTCAAATTTTTCCTGCTCCCGCAACAGTACGGCCCACTCGGTTTTCACCCGGGTGAT
>SLQI01000219.1 GCA_007131535.1 Balneolales bacterium
AAAAAAGTCTTAATTGTGTTTCATTTTCCTGGGAAAACAAAATCTTAAATAAGAGTTGTGCAACACGCACTTCAGTCAACGGTTAAACGGCACCCCCACCGACCACAAAAACGGGGCTTTAGCCCCGTACAGGTAGTTTGACATCTATTAAAACATTCTTCCATGCAGGGATACCTCGGTTTGAGAAGAAGGAGGGCTGGAGTTGTGGAACGGGGGGAAGGAGCGGGGCTAAAGCCCCGTGTTTATATGAGGGGGGGGAGGCACAAATGGGTGCGAAGCTGATAACAACCGAGGTTGACCAGCAACCAGCAAAAGACATATCAAGTGCCCAAAAATCACCGTTTGGTCGATAAAAGTTTAGATTCGAACTCAGGTCTGAAATAATCGTGTGACAAATGATGTTTATAGGGGCTCTCAATTTCTGGGTAATACCGACCGAACGAATCGTTTAAGAAACCGGCAGCGTCAATTTCGCCCAACAAAGATGTAAGAGGGGGGCATAAAACAAAAAAGCCCGGCAGAGCCAGGCTTTTTACAAATCACATAAAAATGACTGTAAGGTTTATCGCCGGGAACGTTCTTCCCGAGGCCTTGCTTCGTTGACTGTAAGGCTGCGACCTCCAAAATCCTCCCCATCCAGTTCGGAAATTGCTTGTTCGGCAGCGTTGTCGTCTGACATTTCCACAAAACCAAAACCACGGGATTTACCCGTCATTTTGTCCTTGATGATAGCAACTGAATCGGTGGCACCGAATTCTTCAAATGCCCCACGTAATTCATCTTCGGTCGTATTGTAAGGCAAGTTGCCTACATAGATATTCATAAGTCGAGTCGTCTAATTTAGAAATTGCATCCCTCAAAGCGGCAAAACATAATAGAAAAGTAAAGTAATATACCTCACATCCTCCATTCGTATGAGATGAGCCTGTCAGGATTTCGTCAGACCAAAAATACGAATCAATTCTGCTGATTCCGAATATTTTTCAAAAAAAATTTTTTGTACTTCAGCGTTAAATTGAAACCTGTAACTGCGTCAACCACAATAGCTAAGATGATTAAGGCTGCACATTGAGATGCAAGTACAAAAAAAAGCCGGCCTCACAGAGACCGGCTTTGGTTTTTCATTAGAAGGTATTTATTCCATACTGTTTAAACCAGGCAGGTTATCCGGTTCAGGCAGCTGCCACCACAGATTTTCCTGAATTCGTGTCTGAGGCCAGAGTTCCTCGAGTGTATCTCCGTCATATAGACGGCCGTTTTTCATCACCTGCTCTATACTGTTGGTATTTCGAATGTTATCCAGGGGATTGTCATTCAGAATAATCAGGTCAGCCAGTTTACCTTCCTCTATACTGCCGAGATCATCCTGCTTACCGATGGCGTCCGCCCCGTGAATGGTGGCCATACGCAATGCCTGGTGCGGATCCATATCATCCCAGGCCATAGCCCAAAGCTCCCAGTGGAATCCGAGGCCTTGCAGCTGTCCGTGACTTCCCACGCCAAGCACACCGCCTGCGTCATAAATTTGCCGGACAGTGCGGGACTGGCGATCCATTACGTATTCTTCGTCGGCAAACCAACTGCTTCGCCGACGTGCTTTTCCATCAAGATCCGCCCGGGGAGTGAAGTAGCGAAGTTTCTCATCACCGAGTACGTCCTCGTTAGAGTAGAAGTAGTTTTCCGCCCACGGGCCGCCATACGTTACCAGTAAAGTCGGGGTGTATGCCATTTGAGCTTCAGCAGTTACGTCAATGACATCCCGGTACAGCGGAGTAACCGGATAATTGTGCTCCTGGCCGGGATAACCGTCAATGAGCTGAGTCAGGTTCATTTTCATGTTGAGAGAGCCCTCGGTCGTCGGCATCAGCTCTTGTTCGCGAGCCGCATTCAGGATCCACTGGCGCTGTTCCCGGTTACCGGTCACATACATTTTGATGGTTTTGGTATCATAATATTTGCTATACCGTTTCAAAACATTGGCCGCATGCTCCTGGTCGCTGATCTGCTCTCCCCAGAAAATTCCGGGCCCGGTTTGATAAATACGCGGCCCCACGATATCGCCGGATTTGACCATATCCCCATAGGTTAACAGGTCGGTCGTACCGGGTTGGGCGTCCCTGACCGTAGTTACACCATAAGCCAGATTGGCCATGAAAGACCACACCTCAACCTGATGGATATTCCGGTGCGGGCGAACGTGAGCGTGCGTATCCACAAAGCCGGGGATGATGGTGCGTCCGTTGAGATCCCGCACTTCCGCCTCATCAGGAATGTCGACGGTACCGGATTCCCCGACTTCAACTATACGTGCATCCCGGATTACGATATCGGCATTTTCTATGATTTCGTAATCATTCATGGTAATCACACGTGCCCCGCGCAGGGCAATTACCCCTTCAGGTATATCGCGAGTCGCTTGCAGATCAATGCGGTGCTCTGCCGGCTCGTATTCTTCCGGACGATCGTTATCGTCGTTTTCATCTTCGTTATCATTTTCCTGCTCATCCTGTTCCTCTTCGTAAGCTTCAATCCGACGGGCGTATTCTTCAGCCTCTTCGAGATCGTAAACAAAGTGAGCATTCCCGATTGACCAGTGGATTTTATCCGCGTCATAAGACCATGCCGGAAATTGTCCGCCAATATCGGTCAGATCGGTAACCGGAAAACTGGCATTATCCGGGTTGGAGATATTTACGCGCGGGGTAGATCCGGTTTGAGGAACGGTAACCATGTACAGATCATCCCC
>SLQI01000472.1 GCA_007131535.1 Balneolales bacterium
ATTTTGGAAAAATCTGCGCCATAAATTTGCAATAGCGTTAAACAATGTTTTTTAGAATCCCAGCAATGCGGGCAATGATACAGATAAAAAGATCAAAAGTTCAAAAAAAATTACCGTTTTGTAGGGCAAATCTTTGGCTTTTCTAAGGGACTGATAATTGATAAGATGGGCTATCCAAGGGAGTCGTATCCATATTGTGACGGCTAAAACTTTATCAAAAATTCACAATAAAATTTGAAATATCAGCCTATCCCTGTAAATCCGACCTCTCACTCCATTTATAGAGGTGCAATAATGATTATTAATGAAGTCATGGCAATCTTTATGTATGACAACTACTTGAAGTGTAGCATTAACAAATACAATGTTTACCAACACCGGATTACATACTTCTAAATCGTGTTTCGCAGCAGAGTCTTGCCTTGAATTTGCCTCTGGTTTAAGCGAGGGTTCTTGAATGCCGTACCATCATCCAAAAGAGAAACTGAAATGTTATCAGAAGGCTGGCCGCGAACAAATGCAGGGTCATAAAAGCCGGTGGCAGACCAAAATATACAAGGATCACCCCACCGAAAAATTGCAGAATTATCAACCCGTTTATGATCATTGATAGCCTTGTTATGGCCGGTGGTGCACCATAATTCCGGGATCGATACCACAACCAAATACCAAAACCGAGCACTACCCACGATACGCTTCTGTGAACAAAGTCGATCCAGCCTACCTCAGTAATCCATGCCGCCCGCTCAAGTGCAGGATATGCATTACTGATTCCCTCAAGGGCTTCCCGTACCTGAGCCCCGAGAACTATCTGAACAAGTGTTACGATTAGAAGCGGCAGGACCACATAGGTTAAAGCCTGCTTCTGTGTGGAGTTCAGACTATATTGCAACCGATCACTCATTGCTTGAAAAAAAGCATACACTAATACATTCACGATCAGTAGAGCAACAATCATGTGGGTGGTGATAACCCAGTCGGTCAGCCCGCTTTGAACGACCTGTCCGCCCAGCCAACCCTGAAACAATACCAGTACAAATGCCACCGCAGAGGCATAAAATGCAGCCGGAGCCTGATTGCGATAAAAAACGGAACGGATAAAAGTCAGGGTAATCATAAACCCGACTAATACTCCAACCAGCCGGTTAAAATACTCCATCCAGGTATGTACAGGATTAAAGGCAGCTGCATCGTACCCTGCGGGAAGCTCTGAAGCGGAAGTAGGAGGAATCCACATACCGAAACACCGGGGCCAGTCAGGGCAGCCGAGCCCGGCACCTGAAACCCGTACTAATGATCCGACAATAATTAAAAAGAATGTGAGTACTATAGTGATTAATGAGGTTTTCTGAAATCCGTTCAGGCTTCGATACCACTGAAATACTTGCATAAATAAAATTTCAATATCTGAGTTTGAAAATTACCGGAATATAATAGTATGGTGTGAGTTGATTACTATATCTTTATATAATCAAACCGGAAGTACTCTTTTTCCGCATAAATCGGGATGTTAACGGAAATTTGTTTGATTCCATGCCAAGTATAAATCTTTTTTTTAAATTAGGCCGGTTTTAATAAAAGGTATTCCGGTACAACATTAGATATTATTTTATTTATCAGTTTCATGAAATTAGCTACGGAAGACACTCTATCACAATCATTTAGCTTAGATACTCTCAGAGGATATTTTGAGCTGACCAAACCCGGCATCACTTTACTTGTTCTTGCGAGCATGCTTGTCGGCTTCTTACTTGGGTCAGCGGGACAAATTGAGTTTGCTACATTATTTCATGCTGCTGTCGGTACTATACTCATCGCTGCAGGAACGGCCGCTCACAACCAATACATCGAACGGGATCTGGACAAGTTGATGGTTCGCACAAGCAAACGCCCTTTGCCGCTTGAGCGGATCCCTGCCTGGCGTGCCTTTGCCTTTTCTCTTACGCTCTTGTTTTCAGGCTTGTTTTATCTGATTTTGCTGGTTAATCCCGTTGCCGGTGCAATCTCTGCCATTACGGCGCTGCTCTACCTCGGGGCTTATACACCTATGAAGCGGCTGTCTTTTACCAATGTGTGGATAGGTGCCGTTCCCGGCGCGTTGCCACCCGTCGGCGGTTGGGCTGCTGCGAGCGGAACGATTGCAGAGCCGGGAATGTGGGTCCTGTTCGGTATTGTATTTTTATGGCAGGTTCCTCACGTTGTTGCCATCGCCTGGATGTGTAACGATGACTATACTAAGGCAGGCTTCCGAATGCTTCCGAAAAATGATGCAGCCGGCATCCGTACCGCTTTAACCTGCCTGGTATGTCTGGTACTTATCATCCCCGTAAGTTTTGCTTTATATTCACTCGGGCTTAACAGCTGGCTTTATCTCATCGGAGCCCTGCTCAGCGGTGCCTACTTCCTTTATTACGGAATACGATTTCAGGCTAACCGCAGCATGGATAACGCCCGCAAACTGATGTTCGGCTCTCTGGTTTATCTTCCTGTAGTATGGCTGTTTATCCTGGCCGACCGTGTACTGCTGTTTTACATTTTCTAAGTAGTGTCGGTAAGAAAACGCCAATATCGGCGTTCCGTTCTTCCCGAAAATATTCATGTACGGGATGTACACTGCGCTTTTCGGGAGCTTCGCGAGCCTTGATCCTGGCTTATTACCACTTTTCTTACAGGTACTAAGTGACCCCGGAGAATCCGAGACGAATCTTTAAAACCTCAGTTCGATTAATATTTGCTTACA
>SLQI01000354.1 GCA_007131535.1 Balneolales bacterium
CCGCAAACCCGCAACTGGGACCGGTTGCCCCGGTTTACGGCTGATGCCATTGAATTTTTGAATGATTATATCGGTGAATATCCCTACGAACAGTTTTCCGTCATTCAGGGCGGTGACGGGGGAATGGAGTATCCGATGAGTACACTGATTACAGGCCATCGCGGGTTATTCAGCCTTGTTAATGTTACCGTCCATGAACTGGTACACATGTGGTTTCAGACGACGATCGCCACCAACGAAAGTCAGTATGCCTGGATGGATGAAGGCTTCACCGTATACTTCACTGACATGGTGATGAAGGAAATCTATGAGTTGGATCGCGGAGCGCATGATTTCACCTATCTGCGCTATCTCGATGCGGCCTATAGCGGGCTGGAAGAACCGTCGCATCAGCATTCGGATCACTTTCGCACCAACTTCGGCTACAGCCGGGCTACCTACACCAAAGGGTCGCTGTTTTTGCATCAACTGGAATATGTGGTGGGAGAAGAGACGTTGAAGCGAGCATTTCAACGCTTTTACGAGGAATGGAAGTTTGCTCACCCCGATCCCAACGACTTCAAAAGAGTGGTGGAGAAAGAGAGCGGAATGCAGCTCGGCTGGTATTTCGACTATTACCTTGAAACCACCCGCACCATCGACTATGCTATAGATGACCTTAGCTATAGCGCCGATCAGGATAGTGCGATTATCCGATTAGCCCGGGAGGATGAAGGAATCATGCCGATTGATTTACATGTCGAGTTTGAAGACGGGGAAGAGCTGCTGGTTTATATCCCTCTGCATATGATGTTGGGCCGCAAAGAACAGGAAAGTCCGGAAATCACCCGCTTAGAGGCTGAGCCCTGGCCGTGGACCCACCCGCAATATGAAATCAACATTCCTGCCGACGGACGTGAAATTGTTCGCATGGAGATCGATCCGACCGGAAGAATGGCCGATATCAACAGGCTGAATAGCCAGTATCCATATCCGACTGATGTACAGGTAATGCAACCCGCCAACATTGATCGCGAGCACTATGCCGTGAGCTGGCGGCCGGCGGGATGGTACGGTGAAAATGCCGGTATCCGTTTTGGCGCCACCGCCTACGGCTCCTATCTGTTTGATCAGCACGCCCTTGATGTACGCCTGATGCTGACCAGCGGCACCCTCGACGATTACTCCCTTGAACAAACCGATGTGGATTATGAATTAAGCTACCGCAACAAACTTGAGGGCTTCGGTTTGGAAACCTACTGGGAGATAGCCTCAAAGCGCTATTACGGCATTTTTGATACCCGCTTCTCGCTGACCCGGCAACTCGGGGAGTATGGCCGATTAGAGCCTGTCCGCCGTGAAATTTCGTTTGATCTGTTTCATCAGGCGCAGACCTCAGAGCGTCTGGCCGATGTCCTGCAGGCGCAATGGCAGCAAGGGGATATCTGGGGAATGGAGCTTGGCTATGAGTTTGAAGATCCGGAGGAAAGCGGGTTTGAAATTCGTGCCCGTGCTGCAAGTTTCGGTGAGCTGAGTTCTTCTGGCCATGTGTTTGCCCGGTTGAATCATACCTTTTCCTTACGGGATAACTGGGATTTACGCGGGGGGATGGAAGTTGGCACCGGATCGCTGACGATGCCGAACCAGTATCGGTGGCGAGTGAGTCAGCCGACGCCGGAAGAGCAGTGGAACAACCCGGCGCACTGGTCACTGGCTCACATGCATTCGGATCTGACCACCGAAGCGCATTTGACCCCAAATCGCGGGAACGGACTCATCGGCTATGCCCTGCAGGGTATTGGCTCACCGGATATTGCCGGGAACAACATATTAACCTTTACCCTCTGGAACACCTGGAGTCCGTTTAGTGGTGACTATTTGGGTCCGGCTACATTGGAATTGTTTGCCGGGGCCGGACGCAGCTGGAGCGGAAATTTTATTGATGATCTGCCCGTACTGGGAGATACCGGCACTGCACTACTCACCTCTGCCGGTGCCGGACTGAGTTACCGGCTTGCCGACTTGCCGTTGCTCAGCGACTGGCGCCCTCAAAGTCGTTTTATAGACGGACTGGAACTCAGCATCCGCATGCCTCTATACCTTCGCGAAACCGATCTCGAAGATGAATTCACACCCTACCTTCTCTTTGGCGTAAGCGAAAGCTTTTAACCCGAAGCCCACCGGCTGTCGGACACAGTCCGGCTGCCGGCATGTGGCCAATGACCCACCAGAATCAAACAAAGCCGGCTGTCCGATAAAATCGGGCTGCCGGCATGTATCCAATGACCCATTGGCATGTATCCAAAAGCCCACCGGTATACAGCCAAAAGCAAAATCGAAATAGATTGCAAACCGCTGAGAACCTATGGAGAGGCCGACAACCGTGCTGCGCCCGGTAGCCGGCGAGTCGTAATCGTAGTAAAAGCTACCACTGATGTTTGGTGATTTTTGTTGGTGTGGTAAATAAAACTCAGTACTAACTTATGCAGAGAGAGAAACGCGACCAATATTGCAGGAGAGCATATGATTTTGATAAGCGGCGTGCCAAGGTCCGGAACAACATGGGTAGGAAGAGTATTGGGATATGCTGAAAATGTGCGGCTATGCCATGAGCCCGACAATGAGCACGGTAACCTGCTTGCCTACCTGAATAAGCAACAACTTGCACGGTTTCCGTATATGAGAAAGGAAGACCCGCGTGATCACGGCTTATATCGCATTTATAATGAGGTGATAAACGG
>SLQI01000466.1 GCA_007131535.1 Balneolales bacterium
CAGTTGATTCTGGATAGTCTCGACCACTCTGAAACACTCGTAGCTTGATCACAAGGAATGTGAATGTTAGTTCTCAGCAGAAAACAGGATGAGGGCATATATATCGGTCACGATATCAAGATTACCATAGTCGAAGTTTCCAGCGGCCAGGTAAAAATTGGTATCAGTGCGCCGAGTGATGTGTCAATCTTCAGGGAGGAAGTCATCAACAAAATTATTGAGGACAATTATCAGAGTCTGGCAGAAAAGAAACCCGGACCGGAAGATATCCCCGAATTTATTAAACAATTGACACAATCCGATTCCAAAAAATGATGACGATGGCATATAACGAGCAAATACAAGAGGGCATCAGATTGATCAATGCCGGAGAATTTCAGGCCAGTATCGATCTTGCCCAAACAATACAACAGGATCAACCCGATTCTGCTGATGGTTTTCATCTTGAAGCCATAGGTAAGCAGCATTTATATGAGTGGGAAGCCAGCATCAAAGCCCTTAATAAAGCCATTGAGCTTGCTCCTTATGATGCGGGGTTGTATTCCCTTCGCGCTTTCGCCAAGATGAGCACGGAAGATCTGGCAGGTGCCGAAAAAGATTTGAATGAGGCCATCGAGCTGGAAGATTTTGAACCGGCCCACCGTAATCTGGTTATTCTGAATATTCTTCGGGATAAAAGTGAGCAGGCTATTGAGTACCTGCTTAACCGCCTCCATACCAATCCCGATGATGTTGATAACTGGATCCTCATGGGAGATCTCATGAAGCGGGTTGGCATGCACGATAAAGCTCAGACCTATTATGATCAGGCCAGGAAACTGGACCCTGAAAATCCGAATCTGAAAGCTGTCAGCGAATAACCTCCGGAGCCGTCTATGCCCTCTGATATCAGTCTCGCCATATTAGCCCGCAACGAAGAGCATCAAATCCAATCTTGCATTAGCAGCGCGCATGATGTCGTGGGGGAAGTGGTGGTTCTTGATACCGGCTCTGAAGATAACACGGTTGATGTAGCTCAGAAGACGGGGGCCAGGGTATTTCACTTTCCTTGGGAAGATGATTTCGCCGCTGCCCGCAACCGGCTGATATCTCATTGTACCGGTCGGTGGATCTTGATGCTGGACGCAGATGAAATGCTGGAAAATCCCGATCATGAGTGGTGGCAAGATGAAAGCAAAAGGGAGCAGGCCGATGCATGGTGGTGTACCATATACAATGAACGTGTAATTGGGGGGCGGGATCAAAGCTATCAGCATCGTTTACCTCGTCTGTTTCGAAATTCGGAAACCCTGCGATTCAAATATCCGGTTCATGAAAATCTCACCCTGGAGGAAGCAACCACTGCAGAGGCTCCCATACGCATTAAACATTCGGGCTATAATTTGGGTCAAAGTCAGCGGCAGCGAAAGGAGCAACGCAACCTTCGACTGCTGGAAAAAAGGCTGGAACAATACCCTGATGATGCCCACACCCATTATTATTTCGCGGAGCATTATGCCCGGAACCGGGATGCACAGATGGCCTATCAGCATGCCCTCAAATCATTGAACCTCGGTGTAGACGGGTCGGCCAGGTTGATGTGTCTGCGAATTGCCTGGCGCTACACATTGCGCTATAATAAACTAAACGACCTTAAACTCCTGCGGGATATTTCTCCCGGCCATGAAAAGTTTCCGGAATTGCTTCTGTTTGAAGCCCTTGCCGTGGAAACTTCATCTCCGGAAAACAGCCGCAAACTCCTTGAGCGATTTTTGGCCATCGTTGACCAGCTTGGACGCAATAACCAACTTCATCGCACCGATACGATCCTACCGGAAACTCACCGGGAAGCGCTGGAGTTGTATTGCCGGCATCATATTGATCAACTGGAACAATCGCAGCTTGATAAGTTGCTGAATTCCATACAGCAACTGGGCGGACCCAATGCCTCCTTTCTGATTTTAATACTTAAAAAAGCAATTAAGCTTAACAACAAAGCTGCAATTTCAGTAACCTTAGGACACCTGAACCAAACAGAATATGCATCATCTACAGAGGTTCAGAATCTAATACAACAGTTGCAACAAATTCATGGCTCATTACCCCAATCATCTAAACATTCATAGGATATGGCACCCAATGCTACGGTTACTCTAATAGTGGAATGGTATAATCGGGACGACAGTTACCTTCAAAAATTAAAAGAACTTCCGTCACCTATTGAACAGGTGATTGTGCTTACCGGTGATGACAGCTCTGCTTTACCGCAAGATTCTGATAGCTCAAAGACTTTTACGATTTTGAGTTATCCCGGCAACTTCTCGAAAATTTCGAACCTGAATGATGCCATAACCAAGGCTGAGCATGATTGGATTTTACTTCTTGAAGAAAGTGAATTGATATTTTTTCCGGGGCTGCTTGAGCTTCCCCTGGATAACAAAGACGCGGTATTCGCAGCACGTATTCAAAAGCAGGATGACCCGACAAAGCGCATATTTTATGAAATCCGCCTATTTCCGAAACTTTCGGATTTTGAGATTAAGGGTATTCAACTGCGGGATTTTCACCCTGCTGTTTCAAAAAATGAGCTTTCTATCCATACTGATAAAGTGGACATTCTGCGTGAAAACGAGTACATAGGCGATTTCGACCTTGACCGGGAGCTTGAACGTGATACCGAGCACGGGCCCGCCTTACTGATGAAAGCCGTTACTGAAGCAGCCGACAGAAAATACAAGGAAGCATCAGACTCATTTATCCGGGCTATACAATCGGGCCGTCTGTTTAAATTTGATCACGCCGCTGCGCTTAACGGTCTGGCTGACGCTTCATTTGAGCTGAACCGCTGGCATGATAGTAAAGAACGTGCCGAGAAATCACTAACTCTGACTCATCAGCAACGAATGCCGCATTTGATATTATTTCGAACTTCTTTTGCATCGAACAGATGGGGAGAGGCTTATGATCATTTATACCGCTATCTTGAGGTATTGGCATCGGGCACAGAAGTTAATCAGGATGTGATTTTTCCATTATCCGATACACAATACTTGCTTGGAGAAGCCGCTTACCGCAACGGATGGCACGAAAGAGCACTTGCTCATTACGAACAGTATTACGACCTTAAAAAAGGTAACATTCAACCGGAAGTTATCGAACGGCTTTTACTATATGCCATTGAACTTTCGGAATATGATAAATCTCTGGTATATTTCAATCACCTGTTCGGGGATGTGATCAAAGAGCCGTTATCGGCTTCTGATGAGACCCGGATTCTTGAAGTACTTTCATTATTCATGGAACAAGGCTGGCATGAGTTCAGCCTTGAGGTATATGAAGTCATATGCCGGAATAATCCGGAAAAACCGGAGTTGATAAGAAGATGGGTAGCGGCATTAATCAGGGCCCAGAAAGTTGAAAAAGCCCAGGAGATCATTGCAAATAATCAAACAAAATTTGCTTGACAATCTCTGCGGATTGCTGTATTTGTATGTCCATCATTTAACCACTACTAACCTTTATTATCCTCAATGAGCCAAGAAGATCTCAATATTCTTATTGTTGATGACTCACCGACGATGCGTCGCATAATTAAGAATACCCTTGAGCGAATCGGTTACAAAAACTCGATCGATGCCTCAAATGGTAAAGAAGCCATAGATTTGCTGGAGGAAAACCCGATCAATTTTGTTATTACCGATTGGAATATGCCTGAAATGAATGGGTTGGAGTTCGTAACTGAAGTGCGCAGCAAGTCGGAGTACCAGGATCTGCCAATAATGATGATTACGACACGAGGTATGAAAGACGATGTTCTCCAGGCTGTACAAGCCGGAGTGAATAATTACATCGTAAAACCTTTTACCCCGGAAACGCTCGAAGAAAAAATCAACAAATTAATCTGACGGTCATTACTATGGGCAATGATAAAGAAAAAAAATCAGACAAGGCTAATGAACCCGATTTATTAAAGGGGGAAGACTACACAGAAATTCTGGAACGCATACAGCATATTAAAAGCTTGTTTGCTTTTGGTGAGGGAATTCTCCCTTTTTTGGAAGAGCTTTTCATCTTCTTGAAGGAAGTCACTCCGTTGCTAAACGACGTTTCCGATTCACTGATGAACACCTCGGGAATGATGCCGGATGCCGCCGTTGAACTCGATGCTGCAGTTAAAGAAACGTCGGGTGCAACTTATCAGATAATGGAGAATGTTGAGACTATTCTCAAACATCTTGATGAGTTTAAAAAAGCTACTGAAAATATCGATGGTATTGATAAAGCTCAGGCTCCGATCAGTGAAATCCAGGAAAATGCCTCTTCCATCATGAATGCACTTCAGTTTCATGATATCGTGTCCCAGAAACTTGTACATGTACGGCACGTATTGGCCGAAGTACAAAAGAAAATGCTTACTCTGTTTACCCGCATTTACGATATGGAAATTGATAAGAGTGTTAAGGAAAATATTCTTCAAACACTCGGGGTGAATGTGGATGAATTCGAGCGAATAATGGAGACCAAGATTGAAGAGCAAAAGCGACTGACAGCGGATGATCCCGATCCAAGAAAGCAACAGGAAGATCAGGCTTCAAATTTTTCGCAAAACGATATCGACGATCTTTTCAACTGATTTTCAGGGGTTTAAGCACCAATCTTTTTAACCCGGAATTCAAATATTTTCCGGGTCATATTACCCGCTAATAACCGGACAGTATATACAGATCAATCTGTTTGTGCTTGTTCGGTTAACAGCTGGGTTAATTTATTACCGATATTGTTGATATCCTCTATATAGTCGACCGCATTCAGTTGAATCGCTTCCCGAGGCATACCGAATACCACACAGGATTCTTCGTTTTGGACCAGTGTGGTTGCCCCTGCCTGATTCATTTCTTTCATCCCCTCGGCACCATCTACTCCCATGCCTGTTAATAATACGCCAATAGCCTGTTCACCACCCTGTTGAGCCACGGATGAAAACAACATATCAACTGACGGACGGTGATGCCGAACCAGCGGGCCGTGTTTAACTCTAACGTAGTAATCTTTCCCGCTTTTCTTAAGTAGCATGTGATAATTGCCGGGAGCTACAAGGGCCGTTCCCAGTCTTACCCGATCTCCATCCTGCGCTTCTTTAACTTCCAGCCTGGAGGTTTTATTCAAACGTTCTGCGAAAGCTGTAGTGAATTTGGGAGGCATGTGTTGGACAATCAGTACTCCGGGGCAGTCAGCGGGCAGATCAGATAATACCTGCCGAATCGCTTCCGTACCTCCCGTTGAGGCCCCGATTGCTATTAATTTTTCAGAGGAGACTCCTGCCAAACTCTTAACGGTAGCCTTTTTACCAGTTGCTTTATTCTTGTCCTTTTGCTTTTCGTCTGCAGAAGCTTCATCCTCTTTTTTAAATTTGTAGCTGCCTTTTTTCTTGATGCTGGCTTTGGATGCGGCCCGGATCAGCTGAGCAAGACGTGTTGAAATCTCACCCACCGAAAAAGATCCACCCGGCTTACTCATTACTTCCACCGCTCCCAGCTCAATAGCTTCGAGCGCAAGTTTTCCGCCCTCTTTAGTCAGTGAACTGACGATTATTACCGGTTTGGGAAAATACCTCATTATTTTTTTCAGGAAGGTCAGCCCGTCCATTCGAGGCATCTCCACATCAAGGGTAATCACATCCGGGTCCAGCCGGACAATTTTATCTCTGGCCACATAGGGGTCTATAGCCGTGCCCACTACTTCAATATCGGAAAAACGATTCAGATCATCCGAAAGTTTTTGTCGGACTACAGCAGAATCATCAACAATAAATACTCGTATCACAATAGCTCAATTAAGTCGGTACTTTTTACATCAAAGCATGTCAACTTTTCTTCAAGGGCTCAGGCCAACAAAGCAACCCGCCGTTTTCAGAAATAAAACTCAACTGCCAAGGTCTATCTGCAACAGCCAGCGCCTGATTGGCTTCAAGTAATTCCGGAATAGATAGTTTATAATTCTGTTCAGGATCAATTTTTACCAAAAAGTTACCCCCGATTATATTGGCTGTTTCCGCCGCTGTAGATTCCAGATGCTCTTGTTCAATAGATTCAGGCGGTAACCCTGTAAAGTTGGAGGCCATTTCCGTAAGTAATCCATAATCAATGCGTATTCGCAACAAATCTTCGGTGTTAAAATGAATCCCGGCATCAAGATAGGGAGGGTTAAGCTCTTTATATTGCATAGGCAATCCCTCCTCATCAAGTTCCGGAAACAGGAAAAACATGTCGTCCATGATTTCATGAATGACCTCTTCCAACACGTCATTATTCGTCAATATCATAGCCCAGAATTTTTAAGATGTCCTGTCCGATTTCTTCCGGTTGAAACGGCTTGGTGATATAATCGGCCGCACCAAGCGAAAGGGCTTCCTGTACCACGGTATCGCGCCCTTCGGTAGAAATCACTATAATGGGTATGGATTTCATTACCTCGTCTGTTTTCAAAGCTTCGATAAAATCGATCCCATTCATTTCAGGCATATTGATATCCGTCAAAATGAGATCAATCCATTGCTGCTCTACTTCTTCAAGTCCCTCCCTGCCATTTCCGGCTTCAATTACATCGCCAACTTCAATCCCGGAGAGATTAATAGTTCTCCTGATAACTTTGCGCATCACCGGAGAATCATCTACAATTAGTATATTAAAGGCCATGATAATAAATCAATTAAACATTCGAACCCTAACGACCACAATTATAGGTAATCTTACCTTCTTTATTCACATCCAGTTCAATCTGTCCGCTATCCATAAATAGCTTAACTGTTCTGTGAATAGTGCCTCCTACATGTTTGTGACCTATAAGCAACCCTTCTTTCCACAGGAATTTTCTTAGTGCCGCAAAATTACGCTTACCGATATTAAACATATCTTCTTGCTTAAACAATTTTGCGCCTCCGAAAACAGCAACACAGGTTGAGCGTTTTACTCCACCAGCATTGTAATATTCCTGCAGAAGTACCGGCATTCCGGTATCTACAAATTTCAGTGGATTAAATGCTATGGAATCACTCGAGAGTTTTTCGAGATTGGAATCCGGCAGCATTATATGTATCAACCCACCAACATGGTTAATATAATCAAATAATACCACTCCTAAACAAGATCCCAATGAATAGGTGACCAGCATGTCGTTCCGGTCGTTACTGGTCACCATATCGGAAATCCCAACCACTTTTCTGCTTTTTTTGTCTTTAGTAACCACCTGAGTCATTCAAATACTCCTCATCAAACACCCTGCTTTACCTTAAAAATGGTCGGCCTGTGAGTTATAAGTTTATGTGATATATTGTTTAAGCTTTCGGAGTGCCCGATAATTAAATAACTGTCTTTATGCATGCTGTTAGTAAGGTTATCCACGACTTTCTGCTTGGTTTGCTGATCAAAATAGATCATCACGTTACGGCAAAAAATCAGGTCAAAAGCACCATGCTCTGTCAAGGGAAAAAGAAGATTGTGCCTTTTGAAAGTTACATGCTCGAGCACATGGGGTTTTAGTCTCACAAATTTTTCAAAGCGACCTTTACCACGCTGGAAGTAATTTTTTTTGAGTTTATAATCGAGGTTTTCTATGGTTTCTAAGGGATACAGACCGGATTTTGCCTTTTCAAGTATCTCATTAGAAATATCTGTTCCAATAACTTCAAGATGGGTATCCGGCGGAATTTTCTTCTGTTTTTGAGCCTCCAGAAATGTAATAATAGCTGTAAACGGCTCTTCACCGCTTGAACAACCGGCCGACCAGATTTTTATGCTTTTTTTACGGGGTTTGGATTGATTGAGCAGCTCGGGGATGAGTTCCTCATTCATCAATGAAAAATGTGCATCTTCTCTGAAAAAGAAGGTATGGTTGGTTGAAATAGCGTCTATCACCATTTCCAATGCCAACCCGCTACTGTCTTCTCTGATTCTTGAAAACAGCTCATCGAATCCGCTTATTTGTTTCCTGCGCATTAGCTTACCGAGCCGCGTCTGCGCCAGAAACTTTTTCTGCGAAGTCAAATTTATACCGGCTTCACGATAGATCAGCTCACGTAGATGCTGAAACTCTGAATCACTGATCTCATGATGGCTGAAAGCCGCGGTAGAACTTCCCTTAACCGTTTCTGCCATTTACCCCGACTTAGCCTGATCCAGCATTACCAATTGCCGGCTGGTTAATATCCGGTCGATATCCAACAGTGTAATCACCTGTTCGTCATTTTTGGCAAGGCCCAGGATAAAGTCAGTATCCAAATCCACCCCGAAAGAGGGAGTCTGTTCCAGATTTTCTTCTTCTACATTCAGAACCTCGGAAACCGCATCTACAACAATCCCCAAATGAGAAGTAGCCTGCTGGTTTTTAATCTCCACTATGATTATCGGTGTACGTTCATCATCTTCTTTTTCCGGCATTCCAAATCTCTTCCGGAGATCTATTACGGGGTGTACTTTTCCCCGGAGATTTATTACCCCGCGTACAAAATCCGGCGTTCGGGGCACTTTGGTTACGTTCATCATGCCGATTATTTCCTTAACACTGAGGATGTATATTCCATAATCCTCGCCGGCAAGCCGAAAGGTTATATACTTACCCGGCTTGGCACGAACCTGCTCTTCATCATCCGAACCCGCCGAAGCAGAGACTTCTGCTCGTTTGCCGGACTGTTTTTCAGGGGTCTTGGCCTTCTCTTTTTTTACCGGCTTTTGCGATGACTGATCTTCTTTGTCAGGCTTATCTAAAAGACTGGGATCATTTTCAATCTCCGCGAGCAATTCATTCATCTCCTCGGGTGATTCCTGCTTCTTTTTCTTCTTTTTACTCATATCACTTCCTTTATTTTTTTAATCACTCTTAAACCGCATTTTCGATTTTGGCAGTAACGTGGGTATATCGATGATCAAACCCACATTTCCGTCCGCCAATATAGCTCCTCCGGCAAGCCCATGAATTTGATTTAAACTTTCACCAAGGGATTTAATAACAATTTCCTGTTTATCCTTCAGTTCATCAACCAAAACTGCCGCTTCCTGTCCGTCACTTTCTACAATAATAAGCAAACCTTCTTCGGGATTTTCAACTCCTCCTTCAATTCCGAAGATTTTATTTAGCCTCAACAGCGGCAATACTTTGTCACGAATTAACACTGTTTCCCCTTTGCCTGCTATGGTATTAAATTGCTTCTTTTCAGGGATAATTGATTCTTTGATCGTAATAGTGGGTATGATATATTGCTCATTACCCACATTGACTATTACACCATCGATAATTGCCAGGGTAAGGGGAAGCCTCAGAGAAAACGTAGTCCCTTTCCCTTCTTTGGTAGATATTTCGACATTTCCCCGCAGGCGGTCTATGGCTTTTTTTACTACATCCATTCCAACACCCCGCCCGGAAACATCGGTAACGTCTTCGGTCGTGGAAAATCCGGAGGAAAAAATAAACTGTAAAATTTCCTGTTCGCTCAAATCATCCTCGGGATCGCATAAGCCTCTATCAATAGCTTTCGCCCGGATTTTTTCAGCATTAATTCCTGCGCCGTCATCGGATATTTCAATAACCACCATTCCCCCGCGGTAGTATGCATTCAGCATAACCGTACCGGTTTCCGATTTGCCGGCAGCCCGCCGTTCTTCCGGAGTTTCAATGCCGTGATCACAATTATTCCGAATGATATGCACCAGCGGCTCATACAGCTCATCTACCATGTTACGATCGATTTCCGTCTGCTCGCCGTGCATTTCAAGTACAATCTTCTTCTCAGACTTCCGGCTCAGATCCCGCACAATCCGGTGCATTTTCTGAAAAATATCTTTTACAGGAACCATCCTCAGGGACATGGATAAATCCTGCAAATTGGATGTAATACGCTTAAGCTGACCTATATCCTGCTCTAAACGCTTATCTGTGCTTTTTTTGATGACCTCGTTTTCCACCACCATATTTTGAGTGACGACAAGCTCACCGACCAGATCGATCAGGTTATCCATTTTTTCTACGCTAACCTTTACCGAGCTATCCTGGCTTCGATTAAGCTTAGAAGACGACCCTGGTTTTGAGGTATTTGCAGACTGAGGGTCTTCCTTAACCGATGTTGTGATATCCTCCTGATCAATTTCCTGTGGCGTAAACTTTTCAATACCTTTTCCTGTCCGGATCATGGTAATCCTCCGGGCAAATGCAGATAAGTCGACATTGTGAGGTTTATATTCCCCGGCATTACTCGACTCTGCAACGGAGTTTACCATTTGTCGCAAGGCATCCACTCCCTCAAAAACAATTTCAGAGATGGATTCATTATAGGTTACCTCACCTTTACGGGCATCATCCAGCAAATCTTCATATAAATGAGCAAAGCTGTTGATTTCCGATAGATTCAGAAATCCGGCTACTCCTTTAACGGTATGAAAAGGCCGAAATACTGAATCAACATGTTCCAGATTGTCAGGTTCAGCTTCCCACTCGAGCAACCCATTTTCAATCATCTGGATATTTTCCTGCGACTCCTCAATGAAGCCCTGCACAAGTTCCGGATCCTCTTTGATCGTTTGGGATATCAACTCAGGGTCGTCCCTGTTCTGCAGGTATTTTTCAATTTCGGCTTCCAGTTCTTCGTCATTTTCATCGTCAGGTGTTGCCACAGTTTTGGCCGGTACACCGGGCGCCGGGGATTGCTCTTTTTTACTTTTTATATCAGATTCACCTTGCTCTTCAGCTTCGTCTTTAGCTGACTGGTCTTTGG
>SLQI01000410.1 GCA_007131535.1 Balneolales bacterium
AACGTATAATGCCGCCAGCTAACCCCGGCCTGTACAGATGCTTTAGTAAATGTACTCAACAGACGATTTACTTTAACATGAGCCCACAGCATATTGCGGGTATAATCTGACTGAAAATAATTAAGCCCGCCGGTAGTCTCTGCTGTCCAGTTCTGCGTAAGGCGTTGAGATACGGTAAGGTTGGATAGCCCTCCAAACCACGTGGGTCGTTTATCCAGTTGATCAAACACTTGCCCTCCGGCCATGACCTGAATACTGCGACCCGGAGCCGTCCATGAGAACGTACCGGTTGGCATGAAGCTATAATAGGCAGCCGTAGCGGACCGATCCCATTCCCCCAGTACCGGAGTTAAAAATGTATTAGAGACCACTCCGCTGTTACCGCTTACCGATAACCGCGTTTCCAATTGTTGAGCTTCTGCGGGTGACATAATTTTAAAAAAACAGATTAAGAGAAAAAGCCGGAGGACTCTGGTCATAGTTTGATTACTGCGTTCTTGTTCCCGAAGCCATCTTCCCGATAAATATCGGCAAGGGGGTCCGTTACCCATTGTTCGTCATCTTTGACAAACATATAACGATATTCACCCCGGGACAAGGGAATCAAACCAGTCCAGACAATTTCTCCGTTAATTTCATTTTTAGTCAGTGGTATGGTATCCCAGTCGCTGAAATCGCCGGCAACCGCCACCGATTCGGCATCATCGGATACATAAACAAATCGCATCCACAGCTGTTCGTCCTCCTGCTGCGCCACTTCCCTTGCAGGAATTCGCTGTTCGGGTTCTCCTATGGGACCGAATGTGACGGGAAGCATCACAGCAATCAGCAGGAATGTAGCGACTCCTGCCATGACCCAGGCCGGCCGTACCAAAACGGGCTTCGGTTCCAATACCCCTGAAAGCCACCGGAATATTCCGGGTTTCCGAGCATCCGCCGCTCCGCTTCCGGTAATATCAACCATCACCTGATCGGTGAAGCCATCCGGAACGTGAAAACTTGCGGCCTTCTCTTCTGTAGTTGAATGCCAGTTTTGAGACATCATCAGCTCCATTCGGAGCAAAGCTCGTTGTTCAGGGTCCTCCGCAATCTGACGCAGAGCTTTTTGCTCGTCTTCGGCACTCAGCTCGCCATCAAGAAATTGCTTTAACAGGTTATTTTCATCCGAACTCATAACCTATCCTCCATAATTTTCTTCAATTCATTTCGCGCACGATGGATGCGAACCTTCAGGGCGCTAACCGATACATTAAGCAATTCCGACATCGCTTCGTAACTCAGACCCTCGCGGTATTTCAGTGTCAGCGGCAGGGCATAATCCGGGCTGAGTTGTTCCACGCTGGAGTTAAGCAGCTCCACCATTTCACTGTTGATCAGGCTGCTTTCCGGATTATCCTGTCCGCTTCCGGAATTGTCCATAATTTCCTCATTTAGCTCTTCGGTATCCCGGTTTCGGCGCTGCTCACGACGCGAGTTATCCCGGCAATAGTTCAGTGCTACCATATATAGCCAGGATGAAAAAGCGGAATCCCCCTTAAAGGAATTAAGTTTCTCGTAAACTTTGAGAAAAATTTCGTGTGCCATCTCTTTCACGGCGACTTCATCCTTTTCAAATCGGCGCACAACGTGGAATACCACCGGTGCATATCGATCCATAATCAACCGGAATTGTTCCTTCCGGCCGTTATTTATCTCTTCAATGACCTGAAGATCATTTAACTCGCATGAGCTCATTCAATTACTTTAACTGACCCGGGTTTGCGGTTAACCTGAACGGTTACACATGAGAGTTTACAAGATAGGGCAAACTGCCCGGTCCTGTGTCATCAAAATTCACCAGTAGGACGACGTGATTCGGAAAAGGTTACCGCTTTTTAAAATCTTCAAGATTTCAAACTCAAGTTTACATTTGAATCCCGCCTCGCTTAATTTTCCTATTGATTCAACAAATTTAACTGCCGGATCCCCCCCCATTTCATTCATCAAATATATATACGATATTATGGCAGATTAAGAGGTTTCTCATGCAGGTTACCAATACCCTACAAATATTATTCAGTCAGCTGGCCGGGCAGGCGCGCCAATCCGGGACGGTAAGTGGTATGCGCTCTTTGGCCGGGCCGCATGTTCAGCTGAGCCTGGGTAATCAAAGCGGCACCGGGCATCTGTTTTATACCGCCCAGGGACAGGCCATGCAATTGGGTACTGCTGCGGCTGCAACATCCCGCGGGCAGGAAATCGCCGCTCAGCTTGGTCTGCTGCTCGGTGAGGAAGTGCTCGGCAAGCTTCTGTTGCTTTCCAAAAATCATGAGGCCATCATTGCAACGCTTCTTCAGCAAAGTTTTCAATTGATCAAAGAAGAGCTCGACCGGAAGCGGCAGAAGAAAAAACGAAAGCACCCCACTGCGGAAGAATTATTTGAAGAAATCGAACAGTCTACTGAAGGCGAAGAGCAGGCACTTGAGCTGCTGGAGGATCTGTTGGATCACGCCTCAGAAGCCGACAATCTGAGTGAATTCACTCATTGGGCAAGAGAATCCGTCAATCGCATTGAAGCCGAACTTACCGAGCGGGTTGGGGAAATACCCAAAGAAAAAAGCCGGACGTTTTCCATTATGCGGGATGCCCTCGAAGCCCTGGAACACGGTATGCAGCCTGAATATATATTGGACCGGCTGGAAGCGGAAATCCACCGGAAGAAAATCTGAGTTTAGTGTGGGCAAAGTCACCAAATTAGTGCCTGTAAGAAAACAGGAAGTATCTTAAAAAAGCCAATATCTGGTGTAGTATATTCGGTAATTCAGGAATTCAGGTTGGGTTTAAAGTAACTCATGGAGCCAAATACCCAATTTTTCTTAATCTACTGATTCACCTTAATTACCTGTTGTTTCCAAATGACCTCATGAGTTTTCTTACAGACACTAATTACTGAAAGCACATTACGTTAACGGGTTTCTTTACCGGTAAAACCTGAATTATAAAATAATGCTCAACATATAAATACCGGATTGGCTCTGATTAACAACAGTATCAGAAAAATAATGCCGTTAAATACATCTAATAAATTATTTAAATGGGGATTTCGATTTGAGCAATTTTCTTAATGCTGTACTTAGTCTGATACATTCCGGAGACGTTAGAATATCAGAACATGGCTATGATGAACTTGCCGAAGACAAATTAACGGTCACAGAATTGCTTGAAGGAGTTGATAAAGCTCAGATAGTAGAGGAATATCCGGACTATCCTAAAGGATGATGTATATTACTTCTTCAAAAAGATAAACATGGCCACCCCGTTCATGTCTTGTGGGGAGTTCCAAAAGGTTATGATAAACCGGCTGTGTTAGTAACAGCTTATAGACCTGACGCCAGGCTATGGGATAAATATTACTTGCGCAGAATTTAAATCAAAGCATGATGATAAAGAAAAAAAAGAAATACATTCATACAGGCCATTACGTGGCTGAAGTGGAAGTTGACCTTATCTACGACAATGATGAGTGGTCTCCTTATCTCAGTGTTGAAGATGCAACCAGACTTGATGAAGTCCGTGAAGCTCTGCAAAGAGAGGACCTGGAAGAAGCTTCCCGTTACGGTCGCATCTTTAAACTGGAACCCATCAATTTATCTTAACTTGGGGCAACAGGCGTTGCAGCAGGAATTACCCGTCTTTAAAAGATTGCGAAGATCAATCTTAATCTGCATTATTAAAAAATTGATGAATGGTTTTTATCATCTAACTACTAAGAAATGATCAATTACTCTATTAAATCTACGATCAGACACCGCGAGCTTCAGCCCCGGTGTCACAAGATCCCACAACAAAAGTTCTTGGTGAAAAATTCAGGTTAAGCACCGGTAACATAATATTTTACTCTGTTGGAAGTCTCGGATCTCTACAAAAAAGTCAAACAGCTTGAGCTGAAAACCCTGAAACTGGTGAACAATCTGTTCAGCGGGGAGTATCAGTCCGCATTTAAGGGACGCGGGATGATGTTTGCCGAAGTGCGGCCGTATCAGTTCGGGGATGATATACGCGCCATCGACTGGAATGTGACGGCCCGGTATGACGAGCCCTATATCAAACTGTATAATGAGGAGCGTGAGCAGACGGTGATGCTGTGTGTGGATATCTCCCGCAGCGGACTGTTCGGCAGCGGCAACCAGCGTAAAATGGACCTGATTGCCGAGATCAGCGCGGTCCTGGCGCTTTCGGCGATATCCAATAATGACAAAGTCGGGATGGTGCTGTTTACCGACCGGGTGGAAAAAGTGATCCCGCCCCGCAAAGGCCGCCGGCACGTTTTAAGGCTGATCCGTGAACTGTTTACCGCCGAGCCTCAGCATCCCGGTACCGACATATCCGCGGGCCTGAATTATGTGATGCAGGTGATCAAAAAGAAATCCATCATTGTGCTGATCAGCGATTTTCAGTCCCAACCGTACGAAACGGCGATGAAAATTGCCAACCGGCGACATGAACTGGTTCCGGTACAGGTTACCGATTCGCTGGAGTACGAATTGCCGAACCTCGGACTGCTGCCCTTAAAAGACGCCGAAACCGGCGAGACGGTTATGGTAGATACTTCGCTGGCATCAGTCCGCAAAGATTATCACGAGCGGCGCCACCACTACCAGCAGCAACTGGAAGAAACCATCCGGCGATATAAAATCGACATGGTGAATGTGCAGACCAACGCCTCCTATATCCGGCCGTTGATGCGCTTTTTCCAGCGGAGGATGCAGCGGTTGTGAGAGGTGGGTTTGTTTGGTGAAGTTTTGAACTTGTCTACCCCTGAATTCATGCGCTTTCCCCGAAAATTCCGTTACATTCCATGATGAATCCGAAATATTTCAGCGTCTACATAGCAATCATTTTACTGGTACTGCCCCTCGGGATTAGTGCTCAGCAGGCTTCCAGCGCGCTCGAGGCGGATACGCTGGCGGTGGGCGACACCTTCCATTTTACGCTGATGATGCGTGACTGGCAGGAGTATGACGAGGTGATCTACCCCGATTCCACTCAGTTCGGCAGCGATTTTGAAATCCTTGACAGATCCGAACTGGATGACGGGATGATCAAAAGCATTACCTACGAGCTGCAATATTTCGGAGCGGGAAACACCTATGTGCCCGACCTGGAAATCGGGCTGCGATCCGGTTCCGACACTACCTATGTGGCGACTCCCGGCCGTTCGTTTGTTTTCGAAGCTATGGTAGAAGATGAAAGTGAAGCATTTCGTCCGTTCAAACCTCTTTTTGACTTTCCCGCACTGGCATTCTGGATTTGGTTGGCCGTCCTCGCTTTTATTATTGTAGCCGGAGTGCTTGCCTATCTTTACTGGAAGGAGAAAACCCGCATCATCCCCGAACCTGAAGAACCGGAACCGGAGCCCGAGCCGGCATGGGAGAGTCCGCTCGACCGGCTGAATATTGAGCTTTGGCGTATCCGGCAGGAATATCAGCCTCCCCTGGAGTACTACGAGCAGTTATTCCGGGATCTGAGTTATGCGCTGCGCGGCTATCTATCGGAGGTTCATGAGATTCCGGCACTTGAATCCACTTATAAAGAAATTGAAACACAGCTCGACCGGCGAATGATGCCGAAAGAGATGCGCTCCCCGCTCAGTCAGGTACTTCAATTGTGCGACCGGGTTAAGTTTGCCGGCTACCGTCCCCAACAACAAGATGTCGACGAGGCTTTACAGAAAGCCGGGGAGTTTTCCACTCTGGCCGCCGAATATGATCGCGGGCTGATGCATCTGATGCGCATTTTTGAAGAAGAAACTGAAGCTGAGCAAAACGATGCGGAAACCGTTTCATCCCCCGAAACCGAAAAACAGGAGGCGACCGCATGAGCTGGGCTAATCCCGAATGGTTTCTGGCGCTGATGATCATCCCGGTGGGAATCGGTTTTCAATACTGGCATCACGTAAGAAAGCGGCTCCCCCAGGTAACGTATTCGGGCATTTCGCACCTTGAGCAGCTGCGTGGTAACCGGGGACCATATATCCCTTATTTGATCTGGGCGCTGCAGTGGATCGCTATCGCTTTTGTAATCCTGGCGCTGGCCAGGCCTCAGTTTGAAAACGAACGCATTGAACGCACCGTAGAGGGACGAGATATTGTTCTGGTCATCGACATCTCATCTTCGATGTTGGCTGAAGATCTGGAACCCAACCGGCTGATAGCCGTCCGGAATGTGGCCGATGAGTTTATTCAAAATCGTCCCGAAGACCGGATAGGGCTGGTCATTTTTGCCCGGGAAAGTTTTACGGTATCACCACCGACACTGGATCATCAGCTGCTCCGTCGTCAGCTTGCCGATATTGATCTCGGCATGGTCCGAGACGGCACCGCGATCGGTATGGGTCTGGCAACGGCGGTCAACCGGCTGCGAAACAGTGACGCCGACTCCAGAGTGATATTACTCCTGACCGACGGTGAGAACAATGCCGGTGAAATCGACCCGATCACTGCCGGCGAATTAGCGCGGGCACATGGTATCACCGTTCATACCATAGGTGCGAGTGTGGATGATGAATACGCGCCCTACCCGGTTTCCGATGGGGTGTACGGAGATCGCTACTACGACATCCCGGTCGAAATTGATGAAGAAATGATGACCTTCATCGCCGAGCGAACCGGCGGGCAGTATTTTCGGGCCACTGATAACATGGAACTGCAGCAGGTCTATGATGCCATTGATGAGTTAGAAACCACGGTGATTGACGAGCAGGTCTACACCGATTACCGGGATGTTTACACCCGCTTTTTGATTCCCGGACTCATCATTTTACTGATCGGACTGACTGCAGAACGATGGTGGTTCCGATTGCAGTAACAAGAGTTAGCATGGTCTTCATCAATACACTAAACCATCAGCCGGGTTTGTTCTTCAGGGGGCCGATCCACCAAAGACCAAATGCGCGGCAAAATCGCAATTTTTTCAGCCCGGCTTAAACGGGCTCGTTTGGTGAATACATCGTAATGGTTATCCTCAATACGGCTTAAAATTCTGCTGTAATTGTGATGTGCCAGCAACACCGGCAGCCGGCTATCACGGTTCAACATAGGAATTCCTCTGGAAGCGCTGCGGTAATACGACCGTGCCCGTCGAATTTGAAACTTCATCAGTTCAATAAATGGTTGATCAATCACTCCGTTAAACAGGGAGGTTTCGGATACGCCGAATTGTTCAAGCTCCTCGCGGGGCAGGTAAACTCGATCTCTTTTCAGGTCTTCCCCGACATCCCGCAGGATATTGGTCAGTTGCATAGCAATACCGAGTTCCACTGCGTGATCCAGTGCCTTGGGATTGCTATAGCCAAATACCTCGCTGGTCATTAAACCTACCGTTGAAGCGACTTTATAAGAATAGGCATACAGCTCGTCAAAATTTTGATACCGTTTTTTGGTAATATCGGTGCATACCCCGTCTATCAATTCTAACGGAAGTTCGATGGGGATTCTGTAAGTTTTCAGCATATCCGAAAATGCCAACAGAATAGGATTGTCGGTATCAAAACTATTGTAGGCATGGCCGAGCTGGGTTTTCCAGTCCTCCATTACCGCCCGAAGCTGTTGTGAGTCGACCGGTTGTCCGAATTCCGGATCCGCGGCGTCATCCACCAGATTATCGAGGTATCGACACAAGGCGTAAACTGCGAAAATTCCGCGCTGTTTTTTTCTCGGAAGAAAGCGGGTAGCCATATAAAAAGTTTTGGCAAACTGCCGGGTAATATCCCTGCAGTGGGAATAAGCCCACCGCAGCCGTGGCGTCTCAACTTCTTCAATCACTTTTCGATGCCAGCCAGTGCGCTCATATATCGGCCGCACAGCCCGGTATGGATATCGGATTAATTCTCCGCCTATTGACATATCTAACCCTTTATTTCATGCTTTATATTAAGCTTAAAGTGGGGTCTTATGGATATCGTTCCTTGTACAAAAATTTCGCCGGATTATGTGTTGAGACAGGCACTCAATTTATCCCGACCTGTTTTCAAAAAGGGATTTTCAGCTTTCTGCGCCTCCTCAAAGTGGCCGTGGACTCCACTATACAATCATTAAGAAAAATTAATTTTTCTTGCGGTTTTTGTATCTTTTAGTTTGCTTATGATTGTAATAAGAGCTGATTTTTCAGGGATTTTACGGGTATCAGTGATTCAATGGGGAATATGATGATCTACGGTGTTCTGAATATGAATTCAATACAAAACCTTGTATCCCCTGTATCTCTTAAAAATTCAAATACCGGGCAAGATATTTACTTTAAAGACTCCGGCGTTACTACTCTATTATATGACTATTATTAGCTGTTGATGATACCTAAATATGACGGGTACACGCTTTCAAACCTTACGTATTTAACTATTTAAGTATGCCTAAAAAATTAACCATTTACGATGTTGCCAAGAAGGCGAATGTTGCTATTTCTACGGTTTCGAGGGTATTAAACGACTCTCCCTATGTTTCGGATGAGACGAAAAGCAAGGTAGATCTGGCCATAAAGGAGCTGGATTTTCGTCCGCAGTTCAATGCACGAAAACTCGCACGGAGTGAACCCCAAATTATCGCTGTCGCAGTCCCTACGTTTACTACGCCCTTTTTTAATGAGGTTTTAAAGGGCGTTAAAGATGAACTGATGGATATTGACCTGGACTTTATTATTTACAACACCGGGTCTGCCGACCCCGAAGAAAACTTCAAAAACTTTCTGGATCGCGGCGTGCCGGATGCGCTGTTAATTTTCTCCATCGATATTACCGATGAAATCCACAATCGCTTAAAAGGCATGCAGGTCCCTGTCGTATTGGTCGGGTCGAATCATCCGGAGTATAACTATATTTACTGGGATAACTACCAGGGAGGCACACTGGCGGCCAAGCACTTAATTGATAAGGGCTACCGTGATTTCGGTATCATTAGATCCCACAGCAAATCACAGATTACCGATGACCGGGAAAAAGGTTTTCGGGATACCTTGTCCGAAGCAGGTATATCCCTGGCGGAAGATCGGATCGTTACCGGGATCACCAAAAAACACGCGGGTTTCAGTGAAGAGGCCGGCTACGAAGCGGTCAAAATTCTGAAAGATCGCGATCAGATTCCTGAGGTCATCTTCTGTACAAATGATGCCCAGGCGATTGGCGCGATGCACGCCATAGATGAACTCGGATTAAGTATCCCGGAAGACATCGGTATCATGGGGTACGATAACATCAAGGTAGCCCGGTATCTCGGGCTGACCACGGTTGATCAGCAGATGTACGATGTGGGGATTAAAGCGATTAAGAGCCTGAGAGCGCTAATCAAAGATATGGAGCAGCCCTCCAAGCATGTCGTCATCCCGCCGACCATTGTAGAGCGAAAATCAACCCAAAAACCCAAATCGTAATTCCGTTGATCTCTGAAACTGACCTCAAGCACTCTGTTCATCGTACCGAATCCGATCAATTACCTGAACCCTACCGCGGCAAAGTTCGCGATGTATATAAATTACCGGATGACGTGTTGGCCATTATCACCACCGACCGGGTATCGGCTTTTGATCACATCCTGCCGCAAACCATTCCCTATAAAGGTCAGATTTTAAACCGGCTCGCGGCTAACGCCTTCGTGGAGGCATCCAAAGTGCTGCCAACCCACATGATTGATATGCCCCATCCTAATATCATGGTGGCACGCGCCTGCCGGATTCTGCCTATTGAAATTGTAGTGCGCGGTTATCTCGCCGGACATGCCTGGCGGGAATATCAGGCCGGCAAGCGTGAGGTGTGCGGCGTACCGTTACCGGATGGGCTGCAGCAAAATCAAAAACTGCCGGAGCCCATCATTACGCCTACTACGAAAGCCACTCAGGGGCACGATGAGGATATCACCGAAGATGAAATTTTGAGGCAGGGATTATTATCGGCTGAAATGTGGCAAAAGATCAAAGACTACGCCTTCCGGCTTTTTGAGCTCGGCACGCAAAATGCCGCCCGGCGCGGACTCATTCTCGTGGATACTAAATATGAATTCGGCGAAGCTGACGGGGAACTCATTCTGGCCGATGAAGTTCATACCCCGGACTCCTCCCGCTTTTTCTATGCCGACGGTTATGAAGAACGCCTCCAAAATGGTGAAAAACAAAAACAGCTTTCCAAGGAGTTCGTCCGGGAGTGGCTGATGGACCAGGGTTTCAGCGGGAAAGAAGGTCAGACTATGCCGCAGCTCTCCAATGAATTCCGGGTCCAGGTTTATGAGCGATACGCCGAGCTGTTTAAACTAATGACCGGCAATGAGTTTACCCCGGTTTCAACAAAAGGGTTTAACGAGCAGCTCCCGGAGATTCTGAAACCCTGGCTATAGAGGCTGGGTGTTGGTTGCTTGTTACTGGTTGCTGGTGGAGAGAGTTGTCGGTTGTCAGTTAGCATTAGCTGATTAAATCAAAAATCTGAATTCGTTAATCTGCTATCGTTAATCCACTGAACCCGGCGTAGATGGCTGAGGTGATGCAAAATAGTTAGCCGATACACGGATATCGAAGTAAGGCCGGCGGATAGCAGATTAACGATATGTGATTTCAGATTTGTGATTGATCACTGACAACACTGCCAAAACCAGGTGCTCCATAACTAACCAGGTTTTCGTTATAATAAGGTAACCTTCAACGAAATCAGGATCATTCATGGATAGGATCATAACGATTTTTTTGTTG